>SLCJ01000361.1 GCA_007125835.1 Verrucomicrobiales bacterium
CCTCGAGAGCCGGATTGCGATTGCTTGGGTTGCAGAGGTGGCGGGACGATGGGGGGCGGTGCCTTGCGGGCTGGAAGGAAGGTGCCGTCCCAAGCTGGATAAATGGCGCGGATGCGTTCTTCGAGTGGCGGGTGGGTGGCATACATGGACGACAGTGCCGGACCGAAGAACATGTGCGCGGTGTCCTCCACATGGGCGTGCCGGATGTGTGTGCCTGGTCCGCGCTGGAAGCGGCCGAGCCGACGCAGGGCATTGGCGATCCCCAGCTCATTGCGGGTGAACTGCACCGCCGCCGCATCGGCGAGGAACTCCCGCTGGCGCGAAATCGCCGCCTGGATGAAGCGACCGCACACCGTTCCGATATAGCCAATCACCATCACCGCCAACCCCAAGAGCAACAGAGCGCCAGCCCCTTTTCCCGAATCGCGGGATGATCTTGGCCTCGAGTAAGCGACAGACCGCATGAGCGCACGCCCGATGAAGGAAATGGCGACCAGACCGAAAATTGGCCCGATGAGGCGGATATTGAGGCGCATGTCGCCGGATAGAATATGGCTGAATTCATGAGCCATCACACCCTGAAGCTCGTCGCGGGAAAGCTGCTCGATTGCTCCGCGAGTAACCGCCACAGCGGCATCCTCGATTTTGTATCCTGCGGCAAAGGCATTGATGCTCCGCTCCGGGAGGATGTAGACCCGCGGCATCGGCACACCGGAGGCGATCGCCATTTCCTCAACCACATTGAGCAGCTTGCGTTCATCCGCATCGGTGGTCCCCATGGTCACTTCGCTGCCGCCGAGGCTCTCCGCCACACTCCCGCCGCCGGAGGAAAGCTGCATGGTCTTGATGGCTGTGGCACCACCGACGATCAATCCCGTGATCAGAGCCACAGAGGCAAAGACTTCCGGATGCCACAGATTGATTCTCGCCCCCTGATGGCTACTTACCAAATCAGAGTGAAAGGCGACAAGCACCACCGCATACAAGGCGAAAGTGATCGCGACCAAGGCGAGGAGATAAAGGGCGATCAGCCAGCGTGTGCGCTTGCGCGCGCGCTCCTGCGCCTCGAAAAAGTCAACGTGCTGGCGGGGACCTTGGCTCATGGTAAATCAAACGACGGCGAGCCGGCCACCCGGAGCTGCGATGGGTCCGATCCGCGCGCACCCTGTCCGACCCGAAGTTTCACGTAAAGCTCACCTTGACGGCTTCGCGCTCCGTCGGATTTTCGATCTCAAACAGTTCAGCTTTCTGGAAATTGAGCGCGCCGGCGAAAAGCACTGCGGGGAAACGCTCGCGGGCGATGTTGTAGGTCATCACGGAGTCGTTGTAGGCTTGGCGGGCGAAGGAAATCCGGTTTTCTGTTGAAGTCAGCTCTTCGGTTAGCTGTTTCATATTTTCGTTTGCCTTCAGGTCGGGATAAGACTCGGAAAGCGCGAAAAACCGCCCGAGTGCGCCGGTCAGTGCGGTTTCCGCCCCCATCAATCCCTTGATCGCGCTGCCATCCTCCGGGTGGGCGGCCGCCTTCTGGCTTGCCGCCTGCGCGCCGTTACGCGCTTGGATTACGGCTTCGAGCGTCTCGCGTTCGTGCTTGAGGTATCCTTTGGCGGTTTCCACCAGGTTGGGAATCAGGTCGTAGCGGCGCTTGAGTTGGACATCGATCTGGGCAAATGCGTTCTTGAAGCGGTTGCGCAAACCGACGAGGCGGTTGTAGATCGCGATTCCGTAAAACACGACGATCACGGCGAGACCCACGATCCCGAGCAAGACGATCACAAGTATGGAAATAGCTCCGGCGGAGCCGGAGGCAGCGGAGGCGAGTTGCATGGTTCTGGGAGCCGGGGGTTGGGTCGGCTGCGTGAACATCTCCGGAATCAAAGAAAACTCAAGCGAAATCTGCCAACTCCGCAGTGCGCAGAGCTGAGGCGCCGCACTACCGACGGGGCGTCGGCGGAGGCAACCGGAGGATATGCGCGGGAAATCGGAAATTCGGCCGGGAGTTGGCCGTTTTCCCACTTGCGCCGGGGCACGAAAGAGGCGATGCGAACGGTTCGACGTGCCGCAGCGGCACGCGACAATAACCGCACATTTCCCGAATTCGCCATGGCCAAAAAACCGGTAGTATTGATTATCCGCGACGGATGGGGCATCAACCCCTCTTCAAAAGCACGCGCCCGCAAACTTGGTGACGCCACGCAGATTGGCAAGACGCCGTTTCACGACCAGCTGTTCAAGAAGTATCCGGTGAGCCGAGTGAGCGCCAGCGGCCTCGATGTGGGCCTGCCGGACGGCCAGATGGGCAACAGCGAGGTTGGGCACCTGAACCTAGGGGCCGGGCGCATCGTCTATCAGGACCTGACGCGCATCCACAAAACCATCGAAGAGGGCGGCCTCGCACGCAATCCCACCCTGCGCAAAGCTTTCGCTGCCGCCAAGAACAAGCGGCTGCACCTTATCGGTCTCGTTTCGGACGGAGGCGTGCACAGTCATCAGGATCATCTCGTCGCGCTGGCGGGTGCGGCCTCCAAGGCCGGCGTCGGCGACATCATGGTGCATGCCATCACGGATGGTCGCGACACCTCGCCCACTGGTGGCGAAGGATATCTCTCTTTCGTCGAGGACAAGCTGGCGGAATTTGGTGCCCGCATTGCCACCGTGGTCGGCCGCTACTATGCCATGGACCGCGACAACCGGTGGGAGCGCACCAAGCTCGCATGGGACGCGATCGTCCACGGCAAAGGAGCGCAGAAATCCGTGCTCGCCAGCGAGGCGGTGGCCGAATGCTACGCCGCCGGGAAAACCGACGAATTTCTCGAGCCGATGTGCTTTTTCGATACCGGGAAAAAGCGTGTGCGCGATGGCGATGTGGTGCTCTTTTTCAATTTCCGCTCCGACCGCGCGCGCCAGCTCTCGCAGGCCTTTCTGACACCCGGCTTCCGGAAATTCAAAACCGGCGGTCGCCCTAAAGTGCATTATGTCACGCTCACCCAGTATGACAAAACCTATGGCTGCCCTGTCGTGTTCAAACCGCAGAGCCTGAAGGATGTGCTTGGGCAGGTGGTGGCCCGCGCCGGTCTCAAACAACTGCGTATTGCCGAAACCGAGAAATACCCACACGTGACCTATTTCTTCAATGGCGGCGTGGAGAAGCAATTCCGCGGCGAGGACCGGCTGATTGTGCCGAGCCCGCAGGATGTGCCGACCTACGACTTCAAGCCCGAGATGAGCGCGCCGGAAGTGACCCGCGAAGTCGTCGGGAAGATGCGGGACTACGACATGGTGATCCTTAATTTTGCCAATCCCGACATGGTGGGCCACACCGGCGTGCTCGAAGCGGCGGTCAAGGCGGTGGAGAAGATCGACGGCTGTGTGCGCGAGGTGATCGAGGAGGTGCTTGCCCTCGGCGGCAAGGCCCTGGTCACGGCAGATCACGGAAACTGCGAGCAAATGCTCAACCCGGACGGCTCGCCCCACACCGCACACACCACCAATCTCGTCCACTGCGCCTACGTCGCCGACGACCACGCTAAATACACGATCGAGGATGGGATCCTCGCCGACATCGCACCCACCCTGCTGGACATGCTCGGCCTGGATGTGCCTGCGGCGATGACCGGCAATGTGCTCAGGAAAAAGCGTTGAAAACACGGTAGCCGCGCTGCGGATTTTTTCCGGATGACAAACGGGCCTGCACCGCGCACCGTTACTTGACCATGCGCATCGCTGTCTATCCTGGCTCCTTTGATCCGGTGACCAACGGTCATCTGGATGTGGTCGCCCGTGCCGCCCGCCTTTTTGACGAGGTGGTAGTTGCCGTGGCGGCAAGCAATGCCAAAAACTCACTCTTCCCGGCCAACTACCGGGCGGAGCTGGTGGAACGGAGCCTGGATGGCCGGGACGGCACCTCCAATGTCAGGGTCACCCATTTCGACGGCCTGCTCGTCGATTATGTGCGGAGCCTTGGAGCCTGTGCGGTCGTGAGGGGATTGCGGGCGATCTCGGATTTCGAGTTTGAGTTCCAAATGGCCCTGATGAACCGAAAGCTCGAGCCGACGATCGAAACGATCTTCCTCATGCCACGCGAGGAGTATTCATACCTTAGCTCGCGGATGGTGCGCGAGGTGGCCCGTCTCGGTGGCGACATCAGTTCCTTTGCGCCGGCGGCGTCACGTGAGGCTCTGCATGCCGTATTCCACCCCCAGCCCGACCCGTCGTAATGGACAGCCAAGACCTCAGCCAACTGGTAGTCCCTACGGGGGAAACCCTCGATCTTGAAGGCGAAATCGACGCCTCGGTCTTCCACCTGCC
>SLCJ01000021.1 GCA_007125835.1 Verrucomicrobiales bacterium
GGGCTAATCACCCACCGACCCATGGCCACCCCACTGTAGGTCGCATGTGGTCCGCTGTCGGTTGCCTGGCTCACGACCTCGCCAGAAGCATGGCCAAGCGTTCCTCAAATCCGGGGTAAGAGGTGTCGATACAGGCAGTGTCGGTGATCCGGGTGATGCCCTCGGCGAAAAGCCCGGCAATGGCAAAGGCCATGGCAATCCGGTGGTCGCCGTGGCTTTCGATTTCCGCCCCGGAAAGCGGGCGTCCACCCACAATGCGCATGCCGTCGTCAAATTCCTCGACAGCGGCCCCCATGGCCCGCAAGCGCGTGACCACCTCGCGGATGCGGTCGCTTTCCTTGACTCGCAATTCCTCCGCGTCGCGGATCTCAGTGACGCCATTGGCAAGCGCTCCTGCCACGGCAAGCACCGGGATCTCGTCAATCACGTTGGGGATTTCGGCTCCGGCTATTTCGGTGCCTTGCAGGGGGCCGCCCTCAATGCGGATCGTGCCGTAGGGCTCGCCATCATCCCCTCCGTCCACCTGCATCGCGACGGAAGCGCCCATGCGCTCGAGGACGCGGACGATGCCGACACGCGTGGGATTGAGCCCCACTCCGCGGAGTTCGAGGCGCGCGCCGGGACGCGCGGCGGCGGCAACCATCCAGAAGGCGGCGCTCGACACGTCGCCGGGAACCGTCACGTCGCGGGCCATCGGCACGACCGGCCCGTCGAGTGTCACATCGAGGCCATCGACAGAAACCGGCACCCCGAAATGAGCGAACAGCCTCTCGGTATGATCGCGCGTGACCTCGGGCTGGCGCACCACGGTGCGCCCGCGCGTGAGCATCCCCGCGAGTAAAATGCAGCTCTTTACCTGGGCGCTTGCCACTGGCATGTCGTAGGTGATAGGCCGCAAATCAGCCCCTTCAATGACAAGCGGCGGCTTACAATTCTCGCCTTGTCCGGCGACCTGGGCCCCCATGGCTTCCAGCGGCAAAGCGATGCGGCGCATGGGCCGCGAGTTGAGCGAGCGGTCGCCGGCCACCTCCGAGCGAAACGGCCGGGCGGCCAACACGCCCGCGAGCAGGCGCATCGCGGTGCCCGAATTGCCGCAATCCACCAGAGCCCCGGGATCTCTGACCTCGCCCGCTACGCCTCGGATGGTCAGGGTTTCAGGACGCGCCGGATCAGCGCTGCCGCTGCGGTCCACCTCCGCTCCCATGGCCTCCATGGCAGCGAGGGTGCACAAGCAGTCGTCGCTGGGCAGAAACCCGGTAACCTTGGTTTCGCCACGCGCGAGCCCGGCAAGAATAGCCACCCGATGCGAAATACTTTTGTCTCCCGGCACACAAAAAGAGGCCTCCCAGGGTTCCCGGCAGGGCCGGACTTCTAAACTGCGGGTCGATTTGCTCATAATTCTGTCTGTAAACTGTCCGGTGGCGGGCCCGATCTGCGGGCCACCGAATCATCGAAACAATTCCGGGACGCCTTTCCGGCCTCCAGGGCGTCCAGCACGGAGGTTTCATCGCCGCGCTCCAAAGCCGACGCCATTTCCTCCAGCGAGGATGCGCATTCGCGCAACAGTGGTGCCACCCGATGGCTGTTCTCGACGAGAATCTCTCGCCACATCTCCGGGCTGCCGCCAGCGATCCGCGTCGTATCACGGAACCCCCCGGCAGCTAGGTCAGCCGCGTCCGGACAAGTCTCCAGCGCCACACGAGCCAGCACGGCCGCCACCGCGTGCGGCAGGTGGCTCACCCGCGCGACAAACGAATCATGTTCCGCCGCTCCCATCCTGATCACGCGCATGCCCATTTCTTCCCAAAACCGGCACACCGCATCCATTTCGTTCCCTGTTTCCTGCTCGCCGTCGGCAGGGTGGGTCACCACGCAGACCGCCCCTTCATAGAGTCCGGTGCGCGCTGCCTCCATCCCCTTCAACTCGGAGCCACACATCGGGTGCGAACCCACAAACACGCGGCCCGCAGCCACCAACACCTCTCCCACACTCCGTTCAAGTGGTTCTTTGACGCTTCCCACATCGGTGATTGTACGCGGACCGTCGGGAATTGTCACAAGGCGCTGCGCAAGGGCGGGCATCACACCGACCGGCGTACACAGCACCGCCAGATCCGCCCCGCGAAGCGCTTCCCCAAGGTCCGTCGTGAGCACACCCTCAACCCCCATCCCACGAGCCTGATCAAGCGGCTCCGCCCGCCTCGCCCAAAGGCGCAAATCGACGTGCCGACGCGCTGCCAGCTCCAAAGCCAGCGAACCGCCCAGCAGGCCGGGGCCCAACACCGCAATCCGGGAAAAACTCATGCCGCCACCAAAGCGGGTCCCCGCTCCGGCGCAAGGGCGAAACCACCCCCACGTTCCGAAACAGGCTCAAAATACCACCGGCACTTCGGGGTAGAGATAGACCATGCCACTGAACGTGCGGGCATTGTCGCGGCTTGCCACAAAAGCCTGGATGCCGGCATTGCCGATGTCGCCGTCGCGCGCGCGCATCGCACCTTCGCGGGTGAGGATGGTCATCGAAATCCCGACCGCGGCGAGACGCGCCCCCTCCCATCCCGAGGTGCTGCCATTGACTTCGAGGCCCTCGGAGAGCACGCGCACCGTGGAATCAGGGGGCAGCGGCACCGTCTGCATCTGCCCCCCATCGCTGCGCGTCACCCAGAACGTGAAGCTGAAATCAAAGATATTGGAAATGTAGAAACTTTCCGTCGCCGTGGTTTCCGGACGGCCCGACCAGAACGACTGCAAGTCCGGACGGCCAAGCGCGTCATTGAAGGTGATTTCAGCAGGATTCTGGGTGCCGGTGCCCGGGAACGCACGGTAGAGGCCGAAAAGACGGAATTGATCGCTGCCTGAAATTGGATCCTGCTCAACCATCTGGTAGTGTACCGCCACAATATTTCCGGGAATCGGACGATTCCTGTCGTAGCGCCCCGATCCACTCGTTTCAAACAGCCGCCTGTCGGTGGGAATCGTGAAAAACATCAGACGCGTGGCATTGGCCGGCGGCGAGCTGAACGTGCCGCCCTCGCCATCGGCGCGAAACCACTCCGCATTGGGAATGTCCTGGCGGATCACCGCGCATTCCAAATCCTCAATCAGGCGGTTGAACGCCGCACGGGCCTCGGTATTGGTGAAAATCTTGTTGTTGCCCTCGCGCCAGGCATCGGCCACCACCACAGATATCGTGAGCAGCGAAACGATGATAAAACTTGTGATTCCCAAGGCGACCAGAAGCTCGACCAAGGTGAATGCCGCCTTGCGGGCACGCTGGAAAGGTGATCTTGTTTTCATGGCTGTAAAAGAATGGGATTGTGTTGTCAGCTGCGAATCGTGCCACTCACCGGTTGAAGCCCATGTTCAGGGAGAGCAGCGGGCGAATTTCATCGTTTTCCATCCGCTGCACCGTCGCCTGCACGCGGTCCAGGTCCAGCACGACAAAGAACTCGGCCACCGCCGGCACCACCGCTTCCGGGAACTCAGAAGATGAACCGCCCGGGGTGAGCAGCGCCTCGGAATCCGCAGGAAGCAAGCCCTCCAGCGGGCGCAAACGGACGACGAACAAACGCCCCTCCAGTGCCGTGGCAAACTCATCCTGGAAATCCTCGATCGGCATGACAGCCGCCTGGATCAGGTAATCCTCTCCCGGGCGCGTGTTGTTCAGCGCGCCGGTGAACGGCCGCAAGCGGCCGTCGGTGCCCACCGAACCACCACCCCCGGCAGCGGGGCGCTGGGCGCGGTAAAAAAACGCCACAAGGTGCTCCGAGGGCGAAACCACTTTCTGGAAGGCCTTGTCGAACGAATCCGCATAGGGCTCGCCGGGGCGCACCAGCGAAAGCTCGCGCTCAATCTCCATCCGCAGCCTCGCAACTTCGTCGGCAGTCAGCACATCGTCAATCGCACGCTGCGCCGGCACCATCAGTCCGATCGCCGCAAGCAGGACGATCGCGACAATGACCACAGCCAGTGCAGTCTCCACCAGTGTGAAACCCCGTGACCGGAAACGGACTCCACCAGTCATGGCGGCCGTACCTGCTGCTGAAATGTTCGCGTTCATTTTGATTGAGCTGTTATCGTTTGGGTTGCCGCTGTCGGGCTGCTTTTCTCTGATGGCTTGAAATAACTGAAGGATTCCGGTGCCTACCGGGAGACAACCTGGTCATAGGCACTCTCCATCGGTACGGTGCGTCCGTTGGAGCGCAGGATCATAAATCCGTGACTCAGATACTGCTGCCCTTGTGTGGCATCGAGTCCGGAGGCCGTGGGTTCGCCGGTGCCAA
>SLCJ01000065.1 GCA_007125835.1 Verrucomicrobiales bacterium
ACCACCGCCTGCCCCGAGGGCACCGGATCGCTCCATTCGGCGATGGTGCCGTCGCCCCAATCGACCTGGATTTCCACCATGCCTCCCTCCGGGTCCACGGCGGAGAACGAGAACCCCTCCGTCGCCAGGGCATCCACCGACTCAGGGCCGGCAGTCTCCACCACCATGGCCGGAGGATCGCCATCCGTCTCTCCCGGCAGGATCATCACACCGGCAATTCCACTTTGCGTGGTTCCTCCCACCGAATCGGTGGTTATGGTCAATGTTTCGGTCGAAGCGGGGAAGGAAAACAGCGCTCCCCTTCCACTCCAGAAAGCCCCCTCCACCAACACCCCGTGCTGGGCATAATCAGTCTGCTCGGCAGTGCCATCGTGAATGCGCACGATCCGATTTTCCGAGTTCGTCAATGCAGTGCCCCCAGCCTCCTGCCGACCCGCATAATAAACCCTCACATGGTACCCCGATAGTCCCCGGTCGGAAATGAAATCTCCGACGTCGAGGGTCACGGTGCTGCTTCGACTCTCCGGGTTGGGCGCGGAGTGGGTGCCATTGATCCCCACCACGCCTCCGGTGAACCCTTGGTCGGGGTTTTCCCCGCCGTCGTACAATGCCGACTTCATTCCATCCTGCCACCAATCGGCGTAATAGACACTACCCGAGACCCCTCCCACATCATTCCAAGTGCGTGGCTGCGAGCCCGTACCTTGCACATCCACGTTGACAAAGATTTCGGCACCCATGGCATCGGCCTGCTCCTGTGTCATGGCGTTCGCATTCGCGCCGCTGCCCTGGTTGGTCATGAAATTGACAAACACGGCATCCGTTTCCGGCTCTGGCTCCGGCTCCGATGCACTGATAATCAGCGGCATCAGGCAGGCTATGGCAAGGCTTTTGCTTCTCGTGTTCTTCATGGCATGTCAGTGGTTCTCACAACGCTGCAGTTAGTTGGGCCTTGGCAAAAGAAGGCACGGCTTCCGCGCCGCCTTCTGTCATCAGCTTCATTGCATTCGTCATTTTTGGGTTCATCGCGCTCCGCTCCTCCAAATCCGTTCGAAAGTGCTGGCGGCACGCGCTGTGACATAATCGTCACATTTTCAACTCTCGACAATGTTCACATCGCAATTTTTTATGACTATTTTGCCATTTTTCAGGTTTTTGGTGGCAAGGGTGCCCACGTTCCGGTTGCGCGGATTCGGAGGGAAGCACGATCATTGATCGCGGATTTTGCGGAAGATCTTGTTTGGGACGACTTCGACGTAGCGGGCGTCGCGTCGAACGAGCAAGTCAAGAATCGACTCAACTTGCCGACATTCGATCTGTTCTTCGGTAAAGTCCTCCGCCGTGCGGGGAAAAACCGACGGGCGGAGTGTGGGAGACCGCGCCAGCGACCAATCGAAATCATCAAAATCGATGTGCCCACCGGGGCGGAGCAGACGGTCGGCCAGAAAGAACGCGAGGGCGTCATGCGCCCAGGTATGCGCCCCGTCGAGAAACACATAGTCGAAACAGGGGCCGTCCGATGCCTGCAGAAGCTTTTTCAGACTCCAATTGTATGAGTCGAAGTTTTTGCGGGAGTTCCCATGTGCGTGGACAAAGGTATGGCCGTCGGCCCGGAGCAGGGCCGCGACGTAGCGGGCTCGGTCTTCGAAGTCGAACAGGTGGAGCGTGCCGCCTGTGCGGGCGAGAATAGCCGCCAGCCCAAGACCGAGCGGACCGCGTCCCCTAGAGTGGCGGCGGCGTTATGAACGGGAAGTACGACGGAAACAAGCGGGGTCATGAGAATGGGGGTTCTTTGGATTTTGACAACTGGCGTTCGACTTTGCGCAGCCAACTGTCGAGGGCGGGAAAGGTGCGCTCGAGCGGACGGTGAAGACGGCTGAAATTGGCCGCCCTCCAGCGCTTGGATCGCAACAGGCGTCGGGCCTCCGCCGCCAGACCCAGGGCCAGCAGACGCCAGCGGGACGCCTCTTTCCGGGCCCGCGCCAGACGGCGGGCGGCGGCGGTGTCAGCTTGCGCGAAAAGATCGTTTTTCCGGTAGTCCCATTGACCGGCTGCGAATTCAAAGAGTCCGCGGAATCCTGCCGGCCCCTCGCCAGCCAGCATGTCGACTGTGGCCGCCTGGCACGACCAGGGGTCCTCAAGGTATTGGTGGTGTCTTGCCATGGCGTTCTCCCGGTACCAATAGGTAGGCAGGGGGTAGTGAGCGATTTCCAGACCGCGCAGGGCGGCGCGTGTGAGGATCAACCGGTCCTCCTCGATAACCCGCCCCGGTTCGCGGTCCGGTGGGAATCCGCCCAGCTCGAGGAAGGTATTTTTTTTCATGGCCATGCTGGTTTCGCCGAAGCCATTGCCGAACACACCGTAGGTCAGGTCACCACCGACTGGCATCCACCAGAGATCACCGTCCTCGAACCTGTCCGGTGGTTCGGGGGTGGAGAACTTCACCATGTGGGCAAGGGCGATGTCGCAACCACTGGCGAGGAGGGTGGTCATGAGGGTGCGGACATGACCGGGCAGCGGAATGTTGTCGTCGTCGGCGAAGATGACAAAGCCACCGCGGGCCAACACGCCGGCCTTGTTTCGGGCCGCCGCTGGTCCGGCGTTTTCCTGGTCGTGCCAAATCCACCCCTCCCGGGCGAATTCGTCGCGCAGGGATTCGTGCAGGGCCAGAGCCGCTGCATCGAAAGATCCGTCGTTGACCACCACCATCTCGATATTCGGCCAATCTTGATCGCGGAAGGCACGGAGGGTTTGCTCAAACTCGGTGGTCCGGTTGTAGGTGGCCATACAGATGCTGACCTTGGGCACAGATCCAGCCAGACCGGCGGCATGGAAACGCCTGGGCGCGGGCGCGCCTGAAAAACCGGCGCGCCATTCGGAGTATCCGTTTGGCGGGGAAAAGGTGAGTCGATAGGGTTCTCCCGCTCGGGCGGATTCCCGCAAAAATTTCCGCCATTTGCCCGGGTTCCAAGTGGCGGCCACGGGACGCAACGACTCCCATCGTAACAATTCCGGGCCACGTGCCTCGGGTGCAACGGGCACGAGTCCGGCCTGGAACAAATCCGCTGTCAGCCAGGGATGCAGTCCGGCCGGGGAAAGCATTACAATCTGAGTGCCGGGCGCGGGTCCTGCCGAAAGAGGGCTCGATTTTATCCCAATTCGGGCTTCCCACCGCCGCGCGTGGGCGTCGGAGCCCGGAAACAAACATCCGCCACAATGACGCGCTGGCTCGAAACCGGCGTCCAGCAGGGCCTGAAATCGCGAAGCCGCCAGCAGATCGTCTTCCGGAACCACCAGCCATGGACGCTCGTCGGCGAACCTCCCCTCCAGCAAGGCAGGACTCAGGCCGGGAAGACCAAGGTGGCAGGATTCCGGCATGGACCAACCCGCCTCCCGGCAAATATCGAGGCCATCGGCATCGGGAAGCAACACATCATCGGCCAGTTCAAGGCACCTCCGCTCGAGCCAGTCGCGCTGGAACTCGTGCGGATGGCGCGCGAAGACAGCCATGCGTGCGCGGTGGATATGCAGTGGCGCACGTCCTGCCAGATAGATCGATGCCCGGCAAGGGTGCGGATGATGACCCTGCCGCAGCCACTGCAAAGTGGCATACGCGGTGCCCTCGGCGGCAGGCAGCACCAGGGTATCCCATTTTTCGCGTCCCAGGTGCCGTAAAATCGCTACCGATTGCACCGTCCAGGCGGGTCCGCCCTTGTCCAAAGCCGGCGGACAGCCGCCCATGAAATCGAGTTTGCATGAGGAAAGATAGCGTTCCGTGAGATCCTTCGGATAGGGCGCGCGGGTCCGCCCGACCAGCACGCGCACCTCGTGGCCGTCGGCGAACAGGTCCGCCACCATCGCCGCCACGGCGCGGGCGTGCGCCTCGTTGTCGGCCGCCGAGTGCAACAGGGGGAGGACGATTCGCACCCGCTGCCTGGCAGGTGGCTGGGGAGCCGCCTGCAAGCGGAAGACGCGGTCGGCCGAAGGGGGTTTCGGACGCGTTTCGCGTACCCACGGCAAATCCTCGTTGAGCCACTCGGCGAGGGCCTCATTATGAGGGCGATAGATTTCGCGCAGCAGTGCGGCCGTCGCACGGTCCGGCCGCCAGCCCGAGGGATTGCGCACATGGACGCGGCGCGGGTTCCAGTCAAAGCTACCCAGCCCGGCGAAAGCCGCCACGCGCTCCATGAATCCGGCAAACCCGTTTTCCAAGTGACTCGTGAAAACGGGAAGGATCTGGTCGCGCGGGAAAACCGTCGCGAACCCCCGCAGGTGTTG
>SLCJ01000269.1 GCA_007125835.1 Verrucomicrobiales bacterium
ATCAGGATTTCCGGTTTTGCTCGTTGCTTGAAGGGGTTGTCCCGTCTACCTTGAGGTCCGCCGCCGGTCGATAGGCGATAGGGCAGCGGGCGACGACGAAATCATGAATTTGCCGGGCATTATCCAAGGGGGAATGGGCGTTGCGGTCTCGGACTGGCGGCTGGCCCGGGCTGTGTCGTGTCTTGGGCAGTTGGGGGTGGTTTCGGGCACGGTGATTCCTGTGGTGATGGCGCGGCGTTTGCAGTTGGGGGATCCCGGTGGGCACACGGCGCGCGCGGCTGCCTCTTTTCCGGATCAGGCGCTGGTGGAACGGGTGTTTTCCCGCTACTTCATCGACGGCGGCAAGGCGGAGGACGCGCCGTTTGCCGCGATGCCGATGCCTTCGGCCAACCCCTCGAAACTTCTGGTCGAGATGACGGTGCTGGCCAATTTCATCGAAGTCCACCTCGCCAAGGAGGGCCACGACGGCGTGGTCGGGATCAATCTTTTGGAGAAAATCCAGGTTGCCACGCTGGCCTCGCTTCTGGGTGCGATGCTTGCCGAGGTGGATGTGGTGCTGATGGGCGCGGGGATACCGCGTGCGATTCCCGGGGTGTTGGATCGTTTTGCCGAAGGAGCGGCGGCGGAAATTCCCTTTGATGGCACCGATTTGGGTGACACCCCCGCCGAGCGATTGCGCCTTGAACCCGCGGATGTGCTGGAGCCGTTTCCGGCCCCTCTGCCGCGTCCGGCTTTCCTCGCGGTGATCAGCTCGCATGTGCTGGCCACCACACTGGCACGGAAGGCGAGCGGCAAGGTCGATGGATTCGTGGTCGAGAGTTCGGCGGCGGGTGGCCACAATGCGCCGCCTCGGGGCGGTATGGTGCCAGGAGAAACCGGCGAGCCTGTCTATGGGCCGCGCGATGAGCCAAATCTCGATCAAATCCGTAAGCTCGGCCTGCCTTTTTGGCTTGCCGGCGAGCGTGCCTGTCCCGAGGGCTATCAAGCCGCTTTGGAGGCCGGTGCGCGGGGTGTGCAAATCGGCACCGCTTTTGCTTTTTGCGAGGAATCCGGCCTCGATCCTTCGATCAAGGCGCGGGTGCTGGCGATGAGCCGTCGCGGCGAGGTGCGGGTGTTCACCGACCCACAGGCCTCGCCCACTGGGTTCCCCTTTAAACTGGTGCGTCTTGAAGGCACGCTTTCGGAAAAGGATGTCTATGAGGCGCGCCCGCGCATCTGCGACCTCGGCTACCTCCGCGAACCTTTCCGCCGCGAAGACGGGTCGCTTGGCTTCCGTTGTCCCGCCGAGCCTGAGGCCGACTTCGAGGCCAAAGGCGGAGCGAGCGGTGCCGCGACCGGCCGCAAATGCCTGTGCAATGGCCTGCTCGCCGCCGTTGGCCTCGGGCAAGTGCGGGACGGCAAACCCGAGCCGGCAATGCTCACCGCCGGTGCCGCCGCCGCCGGAGTGGCTGACTTTCTCCCCGAAGGGGCCGACTCCTACACCGCTGCGGATGTAATTCGCGCGGTGCTGAAAACCTGAGCTTCAGTCTACTACCGTACGAATCTGGATCGAGACGTCATCCCGGTCCGCGAACGCATCTGGATCCACCCCTATGGCCCGCATGAATTCCTCTGACATCGCCTCCTCCTGGCGTTCGTTTTCCTCGTAGGCTGCCATCTGCGCCGGCGTGAGGATATCGTCAAGCGCTGGAGCTTGGTCGGGCGTGCCGAGAGCCTCGGACGCGTAATGCTGGAAGGCCAGATCCTTTTGCTCCTCGCTCAGCATGGCGACGCGGTTCAGGCGCGACACGGCGAAACTTGCCATCTGCTCGGCTTGGGCGATTCGATCGCGCTCTTCGATTCTCTCGAATTCCTCAAACTGGTCATCGCTGAGATTGTCGCGCGCCCAGATACGCATCGTGTCCCTCGATCCCAAGCCATTGCCAAAATCAAAGTCATCTTCCTCCAGCAGGCTCGAGAAGTCCCCTGATTGCATAGCTGCCAAAGACTTTGTCATCCTTTCCAGTTCGCCCGCCGCATCCTCGGCCAAGGCTACCCGCAGCGACTCGCGTTGCTCGTCGGAAAGTCCGAGGCTGTTTGCCAGGCGGTTGAGCGTGGCGGCGATTTCGGTATTGCTCTGGGCCTCCATGAACGGGCCAAGAAATTCGGGTGACATGAAAGCTGCGAGCGGATTGGTTTCGGCAGCCTCTGTTTCTGGAGTTTCGGCGGCTGTCAGATCACGCAGGCGGGCGATTTCCTCGCGGGCTTCGGTCAGCTTGGTGCGCAGCGCGGCCACTTCGGAAGAGCCCGGAGCGCGCAGCAATTCCGAGGCGGTGGATGGCATCGATTCGGCCGCCACCGGCGTGGGTGAATCATTGGATTCACGGGATGGGGAAACAAGCCAACCAGCGCCCAGCCCGATGACAAGGCCGGCGGCAAACAACAGAATGGATTTTGAGTTCATGTGGATGATATGGTTGAGGCGAAAGGGGATCCTCGCGCGCCAAAAACCGCAGAGGCAGGCGGCGCGCATGACCATCCCCTCCGCAGCCAAAGCGTCCGCAGTCACCTGTCCCGTCTATCAATGTGAGGAAACAAATGCTCGGTCTTGACCAAGCTGCCCGCCAACCGCCAACCCCGATTTCGTTCCCGATCCGGATTCAGGGGGGCATTCCATATTTCACGCTGCCTACCGCCTTCTCATGCGGAGAGATCACCCATGCAGCGACCATCCTTCGCGGTAGGTCTTGGTCAGGAGCGCGTCGGTGTCGGCATCGCCTGTGGTTCCCGACGCCGCATCGTAGGAGACTTTGCCTCCGGCACGAAAGGCCACGAGACCGAGCAGCATGGTTTCGATCATTTTGCTTCCGTAGTCGAAATTGCAGGATGTTTGCAGGTCACCTTTGCAGGCGTTCAGCCATTCCTGATAGAAATTGAAACCACCGCGCACGCCGGTGCGGGGGACCCGGTTTCCAAAGGGGGTTCCTTTGGGAATTATGGCATGCGCGCCGAAATTCGCCACCAGCCAGCCGTCGCTGCCGGAAAACATCACGCCATGACCGATCCCGTAAAAGGCGGTTTCGACGGGTGGTTCGGGCATGGCTCCACCTTGATGCCAACGCAGGTCGATAGCCGGCCGCCAGTCATTGGCGGGAATCGCAAAGCTGGTAGCAAGTTTCACAGGGGTGACCTCGGGATGAAAAGGATCACCCTTGGCGGTGGCTTCCACGGGCGGCTCGGCGTCGAGGGCGTTCCACGCCAGGTCCATGGTGTGGGACCCCATGTCGCCGACCTGACCCGCTCCGAAGTCCCAGAACATATTCCAGTTCAAGCAGTTGGTGCCCGGGACGGGGGCGTCGAAATACCCGGGATTGTAAGGATGCGGCGGCGCCGACGCCAGCCAAAGGTCGAAATGCAGATGTGGCGGCGGATCACCTTTCGGTGGCAGCAGGCCGTCGCTCGGGATCTGGCGGGTGCCCCAGGCATCGGCCGAATGTAGCTCGCCGATGGCTCCCTCCCGCACCAACTCCGCGACCCGGCGGAAATTGTGGTTGGCGTGCAACTGCGTGCACACCTGAGTCGCAATTTTGTGCCGGTTTTCCAGATAGACACGTCTCGTTTCGCGTGCCTCCTCGACTGTAATGGCCAGCGGTTTTTCGCAGAACACATGGAGTCCGCGCTGCATTGCCTGGATGGCGATCGGTGCGTGGGTGTGATCGGTGGTCGAGCACACCACCGCCTCCACCCCCGGGTGATCCAGGCAGTGCCGCCAGTCGGTGTAATGCTTCGCCCCGGGAAACCGCTCGCCCGCCGCCGCCAGATGGTTTTCATCGATGTCGCACAGCGCGGCGATGTTCTCTCCCGCAAACGCATCAAAATGCTCCGTGCCGCGCCCGCCCACACCAATCAGCGCCAGGTTCAAACGCCGCGCCGACGACCCGCCGCCAAAAAGTGTGCCCGACGGCAGGATCAGCAATCCGGCAGCGGATTGCCCCAGAAACCGACGGCGGCCCATGGTGGTGGATGATTGCATAATCAGACATTCGGATGAATTCCTTTTCTTTACGTGCTTGAGGGCAGGTGAATTTCAGATTCCTCATTCCTGCGCCCCCGCTTTGATTCCCCCGCCTCACCCGTGCTGCCGCCGCAGGTGGGATGCCGGGATGCCGAGGGCCTTGCGGTATTTAGCGATGGTGCGCCGCGCCACGTTCATACCCTCGGCGGAGAGGCGTTCGATGATGGCCTCGTCGGAGAGCGGCTTGGCGGGGTCTTCGGCGGCGATCA
>SLCJ01000159.1 GCA_007125835.1 Verrucomicrobiales bacterium
ATCCACCCGGAAACCGGACGCATCGCTCTCGTCCGCGCCGACCCGGGTGGATGGTGGCTCGACAAGGTGTGGTTCTTCCATCCCGAAGGCAAATGGCAGCAGGACGGGCAGCGTCTCTACAAGGCCCGATGGATGCTCCACGGCACCGATTGAGCCCGCATCCCGACCCGCTCCCGTTACCTTCCGGGATTTTGCGCATCAAAATTCCCACGACAAACCGACATAGGCGGCGCGGGAAGCGCTGGGGATGCGCTCGCCGATGGGAACCGCATTGCCGGGAACCCGGTTGCGGCCACTTGTGTGCATCGAGTAGTTCTTATCGAAGAGGTTTTCGATGCCGGCTTCGAGGCGCAGGCCTTGATCTGGAAGGTCGTGAGCGATGCGGAGGTGGGCGAGTGCAAATCCGGAGGTGTTGGGCTCGCCGAGGAATGCCGAAGTCTTGCTCTGCCGCGCTGCCCACTCACATTCCAGGCGCAGGCTGGTGTTGCCGTAGGTGGCGGTGGCCCCGGTGATGCCGTGGAGTGGCGAGATGCGGTAGAGATTGTCCGACCCGGCGCGTCCGCGAACGTAGGCGAGGGAGGTGTCGAGGGCGAAGTGTGATCCGAGCGAGAGTTCGGCACCGGTTTCGAAGCCGTAGAGGCGGGCGCTGCTCAGATTTTGATATTGCAGGACCGGGTTGCCCGCCATATCGGGTCGCGAGGTGGGGGTTCCCTGGATGTAGTTTTCGACGTGGCGGTAGAATGGCGTGAAAAAGAGAAAGAAGTCGTCCTGCTGTTCAACGACCGAGAGGGCGAGTTCAAATGAGGTTTCAGGATCCAGATCGGGATTGCCGAGGTAGGTGCGTCCGTCGGCCATGCCTGCGCTGGCATTGGCTGGCGTCCACAAGTAGCGCTCGATCAGTGAGGGGGCGCGGTGCCTGACGGCCGCCGCCAATTCGAGGGAGGTAGTTTCCCGAGGCGAATAGCGGAGGGCTGCCGTGGCATCCGGAAGCAGGTCGGCCGTCCTGCGGTCTGCGGTCTGGAAAGCGGCGAGGTCGGCATCCACCACCGGGCCACCGAATCCGTTGCGCGGTGTACGGGCTTGCGTTTCGACCACATCGGCGCGCAGGCCAAAAAGTGTGGACCACTGGGGAGCAAACTGCCACTCCTGTTCCGCGTAGAGACCGGCGCGTTGGCGGACATTGTCGCGGAAGGTGTCGCGAAACGCACCTTCCATCGGGCCGGAGCTGACGACTTGCTGGGCCTCGAAGCTGGCGCGGTGGAGATCGATTCCGAATTTCCAGATGCTGTCTTCCCGCTCGTGTTGAAGGTCGGCACGCCAGCCAATGTCCTGACTGGAGGCAGGCGCGGCCATCCTCATGCCGGGCGTCGGACGGAGCGAAAAGTTATCCATCAGGTGGTCGACGTCGTGGTAATAAAGATGGGAGGAGAGGATGTTTCCGCCAAGCTCCTGTTTCAGGCGAAGGTCGAAGTGATAGGAGTCGTCTTCCACCATGTCCATGGGCAGGGCCGGGGTGCCGGCATCCCGGGTGTGGGTGAGCCCCGCCTCAAAGCTGAGAAAGCCTTCGGGACGCGGCACCGAAAAACGCAGGGAGTGGGATTGGGTGTCGTAGCCGCTTGGCTGGATACGCCCGGCCGGGGTGCGTAGATCGTCGGCGGTGGCTCCGAAGCCGCGGTAGTCGATCCGAGCTTGGGGCGAGAACCAAGAGAGATCCGCCAAGGCTGAGAATGCGTCGGCACGGCCATGCCATTGGCCGCTTAGCAACCCGCTGAAGATGGATGAGGAGCCGTCCGGCGCAAATTCAGGCGCTCGTCTGTCGATACGGATAAGGCCACCTGGCATTTCCGGGCCAGCACTGACCGGCACCACACCCGCATGGAAGGTGAGAAGGTCGTCCTTTGCCGGGCGGGCGTAGTGCAGGGGCGGGTCCATGTGGTTGGGGCAGGCGGGAGTGATCGCGCGACCGTTGACCCGGACACCGACCCGGTCGCCCGAGAGTCCACGGACTTGGGCGATGCCAGTGAGAGGGCCGTTGCCGAGCGTGGAGGCACCGGGCAGGGTGCGCAGCAGTTCGGAGGCGTCTGCGACGCGCAGGGCTTCGGAGCCGGTTTCGCGGAGCAGTCCGGGTCTTGGCTCTCCCAAGGCGGGGGCGCGGACGGTAGTGGGTGGCAGAAGGATAAAGGGGGATTCGGAAGCAGGAGTGGCGGAGGCGGAATCCGCCGATGACTCGGATTGGGTGAGGGTTCCCGCAGCAAGCGAGAGGATGAGAGTGAGTGCAATTTTTGTTTTCATGGAGATAAAGAAAGTAGTGTTATAAATAAGGGCCGCGAAGCCGGCACGAGTGTCGATCCGGCAAGGGGCGGAAGGGGAAACCAAGTGTGAGCCGGGTTGGCGGCTCCGTGGAAGGCGCAGGCATGCCGATCCATCCGGCCAACTTGCCAAAGGATCGGGCGGTGATGTGGTGTCGACAGCTCCCCCCGGCGGACCGAAGAGAGAGGGTTGCCTGCATCAGGCAAATTCAGGCGGTGGCACAGGGGGCGCGTCGCGGCCGAGCCCAATGAGGCGAGCTACATCTGGGCCGTGACGTGGTTTTGCTACAATCGGCGTATGCGCGGGCTTCGGGGCGCGCACAACAGATGCGATCGGGACCGCCTGAAAGCGAGGGGTTTCCACTCGCGGAGCCTCCTCATTCTCGTGCTGCGACTTTCGGATTGCTTCAGCCGCGTGGCAGAGGGAGCAAGGCCGCGAGCCATCGAATGTCTCCCGAATGCCTTGCGTGAGACCACCCTCGCTGGTGTAGCGAGCAAGCATCGACACCCAACCGATTTGCTGAACAAGCAGCGCGGGCCCCTGCATCAGGAAAATCAGAGCCAAGGCAATCACCAGCCGGTGGAGAGGGACACGCACGGGCAACACTGCCACAGCCGACGCGTAGGTTCAATGAGGAAGCATCTTCCTGGCGGGGAATTTTCCACCTTGATTGTAGGGCCCGAGCCAATATCCTTTGAAATTACCCATACACTCTTACTATGAAATTCATCCCATCCACACTGGCGCTGTTGGCCTTTGCCTCGACAGGTCTGGCGCAAGAGCAGCCCGCAGAAGAGATTGACTTCGAGGCGAGGCGTCAATCGATCCCGGTGCTCGAGCAGCACATCGCCCAGCGGGAGGCACGGTTCGAGGTGATGAGGGAGGAATTGCTCAGGCTCGACACCCGCGTCGAGGAACAGTTGGATTACATCATCGAGACGCTAGCGTCGATCACGGATTCCCAGGAATCCCGCCGCCGGGTGGCCGAGGTCAAGGAGGATGCGATCCAGTCGTTGATGCGCAATATCGAGTTCTACAATCGTATTCGCCGTCAGGTTTTCGAGCGCATGCGCACGAATCCCGGTGTGCCGCAGGAACTCAGCGAGTATCAGTTGAACCTGCTGGACGAACGCATGGCCCGGCGCTTGGGGCAGGTGACCGAGTTGGTGAGTTCGCTGCCCGGCCACCGTGATGTCGCGCGCTACGAAGTGGTTTCCGTCGATACTTACTGGGATGGATGGAGCCACCAGAACACACAGGTGAGCGAGGAGTGGCGGCAGAATCGTCGAGACGCACGCTCCAGCGAGGCGATGCGATCGCAGGTGCTCACGCGGATCGACGAAGCTCTCCAAACTGCCGAACGCCGTCGCGCCGCCATCACGGAGAACCTGTCCACCCGCCAGCTCGATGAAACCGAGCGCGCGGCCCGTGAGGGCGAACTCGGCCGGCTCGACGCAATGATCGACCAATTGCGCACCGAGCGCAGGGAGATCATTCTGCCCGGCGAAGGCAGTGGTAATGCCGTGGGCCGTAGCGAAGCGCACCGGATGGAGAAAATGCTCGACGACGCCCGCCATGATTTGGCCCGGGATTTCAACGATATTGTCCGCCGTCTGCGCGATCTCGACGCCGAAGCCCGGCGCATCCACGACATGCGTGAAAACCTCGCGGCTCGCATCGCCTGGCTTGAAGCCAACGCGCCCCCGGAAGAGTAGTCCGGCAGGCGGTCGTTTCGGTTGATTCGCCCGGCAAGCTTCTGGAATGCTTTTGTTTTCCAGAAGCTTGCTGCGGGATGTTTGAAGCAAATGGGAACGCCGATTCAAAGGTTTTTCTTGGCTCCGGTGCTCCCACCTGCCGGATACTCCACCTGTCACGTTTCTAGCTTCTCTTGTATAAAGCGTCAGTCTCCGGACTGCTCGATGGAGAGGCGCAG
>SLCJ01000340.1 GCA_007125835.1 Verrucomicrobiales bacterium
CACTCCCCCGAGGGAAAACCACGCATCAGCATCCTCTCCATCGCCCACCTTGGCGACGACGAACGAATGTTTTTCGTCTCCCTCGCCCTCAATCAAATGGTCGATTGGATGCGCCGCCAAGGCGGAACCACAAGCCTCCGCGCACTTCTCTATATGGATGAAATCGCCGGATTTCTACCTCCGGTTGCCAATCCGCCCAGCAAACCGCCGATGATGACGCTCCTCAAGCAGGCCCGTGCTTTCGGCCTCGGCACACTGCTCGCCACCCAGAACCCCGTCGACCTCGACTACAAGGCGCTGTCCAACATTGGCAGCTGGTTCATCGGCCGCCTGCAAACCGAGCGCGACAAGGCCCGCGTCCTCGAGGGCCTTGAGACCGCCGCCAGCACGCAAGGCGTGGCCATGAACCGCTCCTGGCTCGATCGCGCTCTCTCCTCCCTCGGCAGCCGCGTGTTCCTCATGAACAACGTTCACGAGGATGCACCCACATTGTTTGAGACCCGCTGGGTCATGTCTTATCTCGCGGGTCCTCTCGCGCGCGATCAGATTCGCTCGCTCATGGATCCTCACCGCGCCAAAATCCCCAAAACCGACGCAGCCGATGCAGCACCCGTGGCCGCCAGCGAGGCCGACGAAGCCAACCGCCTCGCCAAACCACAGGCGGCGGCGGCCCATCCAACCGCCATCGCCATCAAGCCCGATGTCCAGGCCCGCGTCGAAGAAGTTTTCCTGCCCCTCCCGGAGCAGGCCAATCCCGCCGACTTCATCTACGAGCCGCATGCCATCCGCGCCGCCAGGGTGCTGATCGAAGACAGGAAACTCGGTGTGTCCATCCACGAGGAAACGATCGAACTGGCCCGCGTCGCCACCGAAACCGCGCTGGCCGACTGGGACGAGGCCGAGCCGCTCGACGAGATCGATCCCGCCGCTCTACCGCGCGTTCCCATTCCCGGCATCCCGTTTCTTCCCCTCCCCGCGCGGCTCGGCACCTCTCCCTTCCACACCGCCACACGGCGTGATTTTACCAGTCACCTCCATCGCCACTCCGGTATCGACCTACTCAAAAGCCCGTCCACAGGGCTGGTCAGCGAGCCCGGGGAATGCGAGCGCGACTTTCGCCTCCGCCTCGCGCAAAATGCCCGCGAGCACCGCGATTCGCTGATCGAGGACCTGCGCGCGCGCTACCAGAAACAGATCGAACGCGAGCAGGCAGCCATCCAGCGCTCCGAGGCAACCCTGGAGCGCACGCGCGAGCGCGCACGCTCCGCACGCTTGCGCACGTTGACCACGGCCGGCACGACAATTCTCAGCGCCCTCATGGGGCGCAAAGCGCTCAGCGCCACCAATGTCCGGCGCGCTGGCACACTGGGCAACCAGATGACCCGCTCGTCCGGCTCCGCCGCCGAGGTGGCTCGTGCCGAACAACGCGTAGCCGAGGGCCGGGAAACCGTCGCCAGGCTCGAAAGCGAACTGCGGGCCGCCATGGATGACCTTGAGAAACGAATCGACCCCCTCACCGAGGTATTCGAGACGACCACCATCAAACCGCTGAAAAAAGACATCGAAGTGACCCTCGCCGGGCTTGCCTGGGTGCCGGTGCTCCGGACTTCCGAGACCCCAGCCACGTAAACTCCCGCCGCCACTGTGTCGCATTTGTCACCGTAAAGGTTTTGGCACGCCCTCATTTCCATTTACCTTCACGCCGGGTGCCTTCCGAAGGCCCCAACGGAATCCATCCAACCCATGGCCACCATCCTCATCGCAGACGACGAGCAGGACCTCGTCGACCTCGTCGTATACAACTTGAAAAGTGAAGGCCACCTGCCTCTCACCGCCCTGAATGGCAACGAAGCCCTGGCAATCCTCCGCCAACAGCGCCCGGACGCCGTCGTCCTCGATTGGATGATGCCACACAAGAGCGGGATCCAGGTGCTGCGTGAAATCCGCGAGCGCCCCGAGTGGAACGCCATCCCCGTGATCATGCTCACCGCACGCGGTGCCGTCGAGGACCGGGTCAAAGGACTCGAAGCCGGAGCCGACGACTTTGTCACCAAACCATTCAGCCCCAAGGAACTGATGCTCCGCATCAAAGGGGTGCTCCGCCGCGCCGCCTCTGGCAAGGGCAGCGTCCAAGCCGGCCCCTTCCTCCTCGACCGCCAATCGCTCAAGCTCTCCCTCGATGGCGAGGACATCGACCTCACCGTCACCGAGTTTAAGCTCCTCCAGATTCTGATCCAGAATGTCGGCGAGGTGATCAGTCGCGACACCCTGCTCCGCGAAGTTTGGGGATACAAGGATTCCACCCTCACGCGGACGATCGACACTCACGTCAAACGCCTGCGCGAGAAACTTGGCGAACACGCGCCCATGCTGCGCACCATTCGCGGCCAGGGATACCAGCTTTCACCCCAAAGTGGCGATGACTCCGCGCCCTGAGCCGGCAAGGCTCCCGTTTGCCCGCAGGTCGCGGATCGTTTATCCTGCCCGGCGGCTCGTGTCGCTCCGGAGGTCGTCGGAGGCGGTGCAACCCGTCGCAGATCCTCCACGCCGTGTCCGCCCTGTTTTCCCATCCTCTGTTTTGGCCGCTCGCCATCCTTCTGTTCGGCGCAGGCCTGCTCGCAGGCCGCCGCCTCCGACGAACGACAGCCCGCGAAGAAAGCCCTTCCCCTGACAGCACCCCCATGCCCGAGCCGAATACAGCTGTAAGCGCCACCGCACTTCGCGACGCCCTCGACGCTCTCGACGAGGCCGTATTCATCATCGACTCCGGGCGGCAGATCCTCCACGCCAACGCGAGCTGCGCCGTCTTGTTCCCCCACACCGGCGGATTCTTCGGACGCCGACTGATCACCGTTGCCCTTGATTCGGCGGTCGATGAACTCGCCGCCCGCGTTCTCGAAACAGGCACCCCCGGGGAAATCCGCGTCACCAGCGGCGTCCACGGCGACCGATCCCTTCAGGTCAATGCCTCGCCCCTCGCCGTCACCCCCGACACCCGCCACGCCCTGCTCGTATTCCGCGACGAAACCGAACGCGTCCAGACCGACCAGATCCGCCGCGAATTCGTCGCTAATGCCTCCCACGAACTGCGCACCCCGCTCGCCATCATCTGCGGATACCTCGAAAATTTGCTTGACGGAGCCATGGAGGATCCGGAAACAAGCCAGCGCTTCCTGCGCATCATCCGCAAACACACCGTCCGCATCACCCGTCTGGTCGAGGACATGCTCAACATCTCAAAACTCGAATCCGGCGACCCCGAACTTCTCAAATCGAAATCCTTCAATCTCGAAAAATGCCTTATGCGTGTGACCAGCCACCTGCAGAGCCTGATCGAAGAGAAACAGGCCGAGGTGGTCGTCAACCTCGCCGCCGATGCCACCCGCATCATCGGCGACCGCTTTTACTGGGAACAAGTGTTCTTCAACTTGGTCGAGAATGCGCTCAAAAACAATGATCCCGGCAGCCTCCACATCCACATCGAAAGCCGCCGCGACGAGACCGGCGGCATCCATCTCTCCGTCCGCGACAACGGCATCGGCATCCCCCAATCGTCACTGCCTTTCATTTTCAAGCGCTTCTACCGCGTCGAGAAAGCCCACTCCCCGGACATCCCCGGCACCGGCCTCGGCCTGTCGATCGTCAAACGCGCCGTCGAAGCACACGACGGCACCATCGAGGTCAGAAGCCTGCCCGGACAGGAAACCGCCTTCCTCATCCATCTTCCCGCATCGCGCGCCGCTGAAAAAAGTTAGTTTAGACCGCCGAGAACCCACCACCTCCCAAACGCCAGCACCCAGGGAATGGTAAACAGGGCGGCAATTCCCGTGGCCAGCGTAACCTGGATCGCCGTGCCCGGCTGCCCGCCATAATGCCTCGCCAGCACGATGGAAAAAACCGCGGCCGGCATCGCCGCTTGGACGATGAGCACCTCCTTCAGCTCGACCGCCACCGGAAGATAGCGCGCCGCCGCGAGAATCAACGCCGCCACCACACCGAGGCGGAAAAACACCGCCGCCGCACTGATCTTGAACGACAGCCTCTCTTTGCCCGCCAGGTCCGCCATGGTCATCCCCACCAGCACCAAAGCCAGCGGAATCGCACAGGCCCCCAGCTGCGACATCACCAGCCGCAGTGTCTCCGGGATGCGCGCGTCTAGCCCCGTCTTGACCAGCACCACCCCGGCAATCACCGCCAGAATCGGACCGTTGGCCAACACTTTGAACGA
>SLCJ01000215.1 GCA_007125835.1 Verrucomicrobiales bacterium
ATGCCGACAGTGACCCACAGCGCCAGGCGCAACTCCAGGAAGATGCCGAGCAGAAGCAGCACCAGGCACAGGCCGATGGCGCCGTTCTTGAGCAGAAGGCGCAGGCGCTGGTTGAACACCTCGGTGCGGTCGCGCCGGATTTCAAGGAAAACGCCCTCGGGGAGGGTCGGAACGATCTCCACCACCGCATCGCGCACGGCATCCGAAACATCGGCCGGCTTCTGGTCGCCCACGCGATACACTTCGATATCCTGCGTCGGCAACCCGTTGAACAGCGAGACGCGGTCCACCTCTTCAAATCCCTCGCGCACCTCGGCGACCTGCCCCACCCGCAATACCGAACCGTCGGCCAGGGTGAGCAGCGGAATCTCGCGAAACTGGGTGGCCTGGTCGCGGCGCTCGTCCACCCGCACCAGCAACTCCCCGGTGGCCGTCTTGATGCCTCCGCCGGGGAGTTCCACCGAGCCGGCCGCTACCTTCGTGGCAATGTCCTGCAGCGTGAGCCCGTAAGCCCGCAGCGCCTCGCGACGCGGCGTGATCTGAATCTCATAACCACGGCTGTCCCCCAAACCAACCTCGGTGATCCTCTCCTGTTGCAACAACACCTCGCGCACGTCTTCCGCCAGCGCGCGCAGCACCCAATCCTCCGCGTCCCCGTAAAGCACGAGGTCGACCACATTGCGGCGGAATCCGAACGTGCCGATTTCCGGCCGCTCGGCATCCAGGGGGAGCGTGCGAATCCGGTCCACCGCCTGCTGGATCTCCTGGTAAACCTTCATCCTCTCCGCGCCGCGCTCAAATTCCGCCGTCACCGTGCCCGACCCCTCGGTTGCCACCGAGACCACACGCGCCACCCGGTCCACCCCGCGCACCGCCTCTTCCACCGCACGCAGGATGCCGGTCTCGATTTCCTCAGGGCTGGCCCCGGGATAGCGCACCCGCACCTGCACCGAGTCAGGATCGAATTCGGGAAAAATCTCCTGTTTGATATGAAGGGCGGACACGAGGCCGCCGATAGCCATGGCCAGCAGCACCAGATTGGAGACCACCGGATTGCGCGCCATCCAGGCGATGGCTCCCGCACGCTCCGGTGGCCCGCCCTGCTTACTCATGACCGCGGCCCTCCTTGGCCCGGATTGGCAGCTCCCGCCGCGCCGCCTCCCTCACCCGCCAGCGGAAGAACCACTCCTCCCTCGACGGCGCGCAGCAGCATGCCCTCCACCGGCGAGCGCAAACTGGTCAACACCAGACGTTCGCCATCCTTCACACCGCTATCGATCAGCAGGTTCTCCTCGCCGCGGAACAACACGCCCACCGTCCTGATTTCGAGGCGGTCCTCGTCGTTCATGATCCACAAGCGGTCACCCTCGCGCAAAAACCGGCGCGACACCTCAAACACGTTTTCCACCTCCGGCCCCTCGACGACCCCGCTCAAAAATCCGCGGAACAACAACGGCGGTCCGCTTTCCGCATCGAGAGCCAGTGGATCGCCCACCTCCACCAGCACGCGGGCCATGCGCGCCGCCTCGCTCAGCTCGCCGAGCATCTGCACCACCCGCCCCTCGCGGAACACCCCGGCTTCCCATGCGGAATCATCCCGCAGGCGCACCCGGCTGCCCGCCGTGCCGCCGCGCGGAAGCTGCACCCAGCGGAGGGCATCGGTGGGGATGGCCAGCTCGACCCACGCGGCATCGGTGCCGGCCAGCCGCACCAGAGGCGTGGACGACGAAATCTGGCTGCCCACCTCGACCTCGCGCACCAGCACCACGCCATTGAAAGGCGCGTGCACTTCGGTGCGGGCGAGCGCCAGCTCGGCGGCCGCCAGCGCGGCCTCGGCGGCATCCAGTTCGGCGCGCGCCGCTTCCAACTGAGGCTGCCGCAGCACCAGGCGCGCCTCTTCCTCCTCCAACACTTCGCCAATCAATTCAAGCTCCTGCCGCGCTGTCACCTGCTGGCCGGCCTCCAGATCATATCGACCCCGCGCCATGTCCACCGCCGCCCGGCGCTGCCTCACCTCAAGCTCGAAATCACGCCGGTCCAGACGCACGATCCATTCCCCCTCCGAAAGCAACCCGCCCGGCACGACCAGCGGATTCATCTCGACAATTCGACCCGCCACCTCGGCCTGCAGCGCCACCTCGCGCGCCGGCATCACCGCACCCATGGCTCTGACTTCGAGGGCATGGTTTCCGGCGCGCAGCACCTTCACATCCACCAGCCGCCCGGCCCGCGGACCGCCTTCGCCGCGCTCCGCCTCCGGGGCAGAATCCAGCAAGTGCCCGCCTAACCGCACGCCAAACCACAGCACCAGCAAAGGCAGTGCCACCCTGAGCAGCACCGCCCCGGCGCGCCAAGCGCCGCTGCGGGCACGCCCTTTCGTCGGGGCCTTTGGAGCCGGATCGACGGCGGCGGCTTGAGGAAATTCATTCATGGGGTGGATAAGCTACGACAATGAACCCGCCAGAGCGAGGAAAAGCGCAACCCGAAGTTCCAGCCACTGCTGGCGCGCCGCGACCACATTGCGCTGCAGGTTCTGCGACGACCGTACCGCATCGAGCACCCGCAAATACGTTTCATCGCCGGCCAGATAGCCTGCACGCGCGCGCTCGAGGGCGAAAGCGGCCAGCCGCTCCTGTTCCTCAAGGCTGCGCAAGTGGCGCTCCTGGCGCCGGTCCAGCACCAACGCATCCTCCACCTCGGCCAGCGCCTCGATCACCTCGTTCGCAAAACTGCGCACCGCCTCCCGCCGCACCGCCTCCTGCCGCTCCACCTCGGCCCGCCGACGTCCGCCATCCACCACCGGCGCTGCCAGATTCGCGCCCAGGCGCAGCGCCCAATCGTCGAACAACCCGCTCCAATCCGAACGCGACTCGCCCAACGACCCCGCCACACTCACCCGCGGAAACTGATCCGCCACCGCCACGGCCAGCCGCTTGTCCGCCGCGGCCACCCGCGCCAGCGCACGCTGCAAATCCGGACGCCGCACCACCCAATCTCCCGGCACCCCGGTCTGCGGCAGCGGACCCGGAGAGGGCAACACGCTCTTCGCCGGGCGGCCCATGGTGCCCGGGATGCGCCCACACCACACAGCCAGCGCGTTGGCGAATACTTCAAGCCGCCCCTCCGCCAATTCGATCTCGCCATTGAGCGATTCAACCAATTGCTCCTGCTGCGCCACATCCGCCGCACTGGCCTGGCCGCGGCGGTTGCGCAGGCGCAGCAGCTCCAGCCCCTGGAGATTTGTCGCCCGCTGGTTCTTGAGCAAATCAATCTGCGCCTCCTGGCTCACCCAACGAACCCACGCCGTTGCCACCGCCGCCGCCACCGAAAGCTCCAGCGCCTGCGCATCGAAAACCGTCGCCTCCCGGTCCAAAGCCGCCGCATCGCGAGCGCTTCGCAGCCGCCCCCATAAATCCGCCTCGTAGGAGGTCTCCCACCGCCACGCTCCCGCTCCCGCCCCGCCCCTGCGCCGCCGCGTTTCCTCCGCCTGCAGCCCGAAATCAAGAGTCGGGATCAGCGCCGCACGCGCCTGCCGCATCACCGCATCGGCCTGCACCACCCGCTCGCGGGCCGCCCCCAGACCGTGATTCGCGCGCAGCGCCTCCGTCACCAGGCCATCGAGTTCCGGCGAAGCAAATGCCCGCCACCACTCGCGCTCCGCTTTTGCCGCCGCCCCGCTTCCCGCCCCTCCCCCCGTCCCGGCAAACCGCTCCGGCAAAGCCACCGCCTCGAGCGGCGGCTCCATCGGCGCGGGTGCCCGACAAGCTCCCAATGCAACCACCCCGGCCACAAAGACCGGACACATCCACACACGCAAGGCACCCATCCAACGCAACATTCGCATTCGCCACAACATCGCCCCTCTCCTCCGCCCCGCAAGCAGCCAATAGCCCACAGGCGCGATCAAAAGTCCACAAGCCACGACACCCCACCGATTCCCAAGTCGCGGCTTCTCGGTGAGTGCGGGACCGCATTTGCCAGATTGGGCGGCCCATCGCTTCCACCCACGCAGCAGACTCCCTGTGAAAAAGCGCAAATTTGAAATAAATTTTCGCAAAACACGAAAGACGGGGGGGCTGAGAAGAGGTAAAATCTGGGTTCATGGCAAATGACAAATGCGTGCCGGAGATTGGGCCCGAGGTTGCAGGAGGTCTTGATCAAAAGAGAGCCTCCGCGCTCAGTGGGAGCGGTGCGGCTGGCGTCGCGCATCGAATGC
>SLCJ01000408.1 GCA_007125835.1 Verrucomicrobiales bacterium
AGTTGTTCCAGAAAATACACGCCCTCGGAGCTGATGTTGAGAATCAGGCGGCCGGACGCATCCTCGGGCATCACCGCGCTCGGAGCCACCGGCACACGCACGTTCTCCTGCACCTGCTGACTTGTGATCGTCGAGGTGAGCATGAAAAAGATCAGCAGCAAAAACGTCATGTCGATCATCGGCGCGAGTTGGAAACCGACGTCGTTGTCGCTGCGTTTGTGGCGGCGGGTGGCCATGGAGGAGAGGAAGGGGGAAATCTGCGGCGGCTGCGGAGACGGGCGGCGATCACTCTGCGGCGGGTCCACTTTCCACGGGCGGCTCGTCGCGTGGCGTGCCATCCGAGGCAAGCCGCACCTCACCGGAGAGCACGTCGATCAGGAAGGTGGCGTTTTTCTGAATCGTGGTCATGATCGCCATCACACGGTTGCGAAAAAAGAAATAGAAGAACATCGCCGGAATGCCGACCAGCAGGCCCGAACCCGTCGTGATCATTGCGATACCAATACCGCCGGCAAGATCCGAAGGATCCGACCGCCCGGCCGCCAACTGATCGAAACTGATGATCATCCCCGACACCGTGCCCAACAGGCCGATCATCGGCGCTATGGTTGCAAACACATTCAGGTAATTCACCCACAACATCTGCTTGGTTTCCTCCTCGTCGAGCGAATCCATCACCGCCTGCTCCATCGACGCCTTATTGGCCAGGTCACGATCGAAGTTCACCTTGAGCAGCGCCGATCCGACCACATTGGTAAAAGAATTGCGGTTGTCCTGGCACAGGCTGTAGGCCTCGCCGACCTGGTGGTTCTGCAATTGGCGCAACAGGGTGTCCATCAAACCCTTGGGCATCATCTTCTTACTGCTGATATTCAGGAACCCGTAGCCGAGCACGGCAATCGTGCCAATCGAACACAGCAATAACAAGTGCATCATCGGTCCGCCGCTGCGATAGTAATCCAGCGCCGTTTTCTGGTCCACCACATCGGCGGCGGGCGGAGGCGGCGGTGCATCGTTTTCCTCCTGGGCGTGAACCGGGAGGGCAAACACCGGTGCAAGCCACAGCATCGCGGCGAGGAGAAGCGTCGGAAATGTGCGTCTGGGCAGGGCGGGGCGGGACATAAGCGAACGGTGGTTTGGTTTCATGGGTAGTGGAAAATAAGCGGGTATGCAAGGGGTGGGGTTGGGAAATGGGCTTTTCTCGAATTTAATTTTGTTTTCTCGATTCCTCTTCATTGGCATCCTCGCCATCTTCGTTGCCGGCGGATTCGACTTCGGGATTTTCCGGATTGCGGGAACCGTTGCCGGTGCCATCGCCGTGGGCCGTGGGCTCGGATTCGGCGGCGTCGGCCTCCCTGAAATTGCCCGGCAGTTCGCTGCCCGGAACATCGTCCGCCTCCGCAGCAACCAAAGAGGCGACTTCGTCTGCCTCCGGCGTGTCCGGGTAGAGGCGCACCAGGTCCTCGGCGCGGGCGGCCGCAGCTTCCGGCAGGCCCGCCTGAAGGAAAAGCTCAATCGCCGAGGCCAGTCCGCGCGCCGCATCCGCAGGACGGTCGCCATGATACAGATGCGGAAAAAAATAGTGGTCGAGCGCCTCGTCGAGCAAATCCTGACGCCGGGGCCGGACATCGTCATCGAGCTGCCAGCGCGGGTGCTCCTCTTCGAGAGCCGCCAACGACGCGCGCGCCAGGTCACCCAGCATCAAACGCGCCAGGATCAGCAGCGCCGGATCGGCATTTTCCGGATCGGCGGCCAGGCGCTCCGCCTCGGCCATCGCCTCATCCATCCGGTCCAGCCGCAACAGCGCGTTGAAACGCCCACGCCCCGCCTCATGGCGCCGAATGCGGTTCCAGTCGCGGTCTTCGATGGTCTGGAAAACCTCGAAAGCCAGCTCTCGATTTTCCTCGACCTCGCTCTCCAGCAGAGCGGTGGCAAATTTCAATCCCCACTCTCCGGCCGGCGATTCCGGAAGCTCGATCGACGGCCGCAGCAGATACCACAAGCGGCGCAACGCGTCGACCCGTTCCAAGCCCTCCGCCTGCTCCGCCGCATCCATCTCCGGACGCAGGCCGAAGGTGGCCATTACGATCTCATCGCGGTCCATGGTGGCCGTGCGCCCGTCCGCCGCACGAATCACAATGTGCGCCCCCGTCACCTCGGTCACCTCTGCTTCCACGGTGCGCCCGTCCGCCGCATAGAGCGTGTCGCGCGCGGTGCCCGTGCCAACGCCCGCCGCAAAAAGCAGCGCACCCAGGATGAGGGCGAAGGCATGGGTGGATTTGGGGCGGATGGGGTGCATTCTCGGGAAAAGGGGGGAAATCTGCGGGGCTTTTGATTAAATCTTGACTCTTCTAACGTGTTTCGAGATCGAGCAGGCGGGCTTGCTCGGCGAGGTCCGGATGTTCCTCCAGCCAGGCCTGGGCCAGCCAATCCTCCACCACCTGCCGCGCCTCGGCGCGCATGCCCAGCCCGAGCAAGATGCGAGCACGCTCCTCGTATGCGGTGGATGCCAGGTCGGGAAATCCGCCGAACGCGAGATACACTCGCTCGTAGTATGGAGCCGCGCTGCGGGGGTCGGCCTCGCGGAGCAAATTCCCTGTTTCCAGGAAGGCCTCGGCACGCAGACGAGCTGGCACGGCACGCTCGCCTTGCAGTTCACGCAGCAGATCCAGGGCCTCCTCGCGGCGGCCCACCGGAGCCAACAGCCGCGCCTTCTCCAAATCCACCTCGGCGCGCAAGGCCGGCGGCGGCGACAAAGCCTCGGCGGCAAACCGCTCAGCCGCCTCGAGCGCCGCCTCGGCATCGCCTAACGCCAGCGATCCGCGCAGCAGCGTGGCAAACAAGCGGTCTTTCTCCAGCATACGCGGATTCCACTGCCGCAGTTCGCGCAACATCTCCACCGCCGGCGTGTGCAGACCGGCGTCGTAGAGCGCTTCGGCAATATCAACGCCCAACCTGGGGTTGTGCCGCCGGGGATCGAAATGCTCCGCCGCCGCAATCATCTCGGTGCGGAAATTCACCTCGTCGTCCCGCTCGTAAAAGCGCCCGCGAGCCCAATGCAGGCGGCATAACACAAGGGCGCTCCCCTCAGGATCGTCGGACAATTCGACAATCATCGCGCGAAGGCGGGAAAGGTAGCTGGCGCGGCGTTGCGGATCGAGGCGGTGCAATCGCGCCAGTTGCGAGAACAAATCCTCCACCGCATTCTGCTCGGGGCGGTTGCCCAGGCTGATCGCCGCCTCCCACCACACCTCATCCGCCTCTTCCTCCCGGTCTTGCGCCCGCATCAACCGCCCCAGCTCATACACCGCCTCCGCCACCCGCGCGCTATCGGGGCGCTCCTCCAAAAATCCGCGCAGCAGCTCCTCCGCCAATTCAAAATCCTCACGCATCCGGTGGATATTCACCTGCTTGAAAATTCCCTCCTCGTAAAACTGCGGGGCCGTGGGCCGAATCGCCCGATAGGCGGCCAACGCCGCGTCGAGTTCGCCCTCGCCGCCCAGCGCATCTCCTTTCAGCAGCCAGGCCTCATCCGCATACGGGTCCGTGGGATGCTCCTCCAAGAACGCCCGGAACTCCTCGATTGCCCCCGCGTAGTCGGCCAGGGCGAAACGGGAAAATGCGCGCCGAAATTGCGACGCCACCACATAATCGCCCGCCCATTCCCCCTGCTCCACCGCGTCCAAATAGTCCGCAAACAACTCACGCGCTTCCTCATGGTGCCCCAGCAATGCCTGTGCCTCGGCCTGCCAATAAGCCGCATCCTCGCGCAGCGGATGATCCGGAAAGCGGCGCGGAAAGTCGGCCAGCAGCGCCAGCCCCTCTTCCAGCTCGTCGCCCATCAACCGCAGGTAGCCCTCTTTGAAAGCCGCCACCGCCGCCTGCGGCGCATCGGGAAACAACGCCACCAAGCTGGCACAGGCATCCGCTGCCTTGAGATAACTCGAATCCGCCTCACGCGCCGCCGCCAGAAGAAGCAGCATCTCCGGATGGTGAATTGCCAGGTCCGTGCCGCCGAAACGCCGCTCATACAACGCCGCCGTCTCCTCCGCACGCTGCCAGCGCCCCGCCTGAATCCACGACTGCATCAAAGGCAGCGCCGCCGCCTCGACCAACTCATCCGCCGGCAAATTCGCCACCATCTCGCGCAGCACCGTCGCCGACTCATGATGCCGCCCCAGCCCCAGCCATCCCC
>SLCJ01000374.1 GCA_007125835.1 Verrucomicrobiales bacterium
GTCATGCGAATGTGGGAGAGCAGCTCGGCCGCGCCGACGACGTTGACACGGGGGTCGGCGAGGTCGGCGGCAATGGCGGAGCCAGCCATGCGCTGGTCGATGGCTTCCACATTGATCTCGAGGGGGGCGCGGGTGCCTAGCAGCAGAATGTCTGTGCCGACAATGGTTGTCGCAAGATAGGTTTGTGGAAAAGCGTCGAGGAACCCCCGAAGCACAACACGGAGGTTTTCGTGGCTAAGTCCGTAGAGCTGAATCCACTGGGCGAAGATGCCGCCGTCGCGCAGGGAGCCCGAGGCGCGGTGGAAAAAATCAGCGGTGAAAAGATCGGATGCACCCGCCAGCCAGGGATTGGAGGGAACCGAAATGATCACATCGTAGGCCTCGCGGTGAGTGAGTAGATGGAGGCGCCCGTCGGTGACAATGATTTCGACATTCTCGCGTTCGTGGACGCCGTGGTTGTGCTCGGCGAACAGCCGCGATCCATCCACCATCCGCCGCTCGATTTCGACCACTCGCACCCGCGTCTCCGGATGAAGGGAGGCGGAGCCGGCGGTGCTGCCCGTGCCCATGCCGATCACACCGATGTCGCGCGGGGCGGGGTGAAGCAACAGCGGCAGGTGCGCCTGCAGGCGCTGGGTGGGCATATCGAAGTGCGACGAGCCGTCGATTTTTCCATCGGTGCTGATCAACAGGCGAGGATCATCGTCCGGGCCGCTGGAGGTGACGGTAATGGTGGCGGTCAGGCCGTCGGCATAGAAGAGAAGATTGTGGGTCTCCCGCAGGTGGCGGGAGAGTTCGGAGCTGGTTTCGAGATGTTTGAGGTTGGCGGCGTAACTGTGAGGGCCGCTGGTCATCAGATGACGGTCCCAGGCAGGGGTGAATACGATACCAAACACTCCCAAGGCTGCGAGCGCGGCGGTCGCAGCGACGGCGCGGCGCGGCAACGCAACGGACCAGGAGAGCAGGACTCCAGCAGCGAGAAGAGCTCCGGCGGCGGCCAACACGCCGCCGCGCGGCCCGAGCCAGGGCAGCAGAATGAATCCGCCAACCAGCACACCCGCAATGCAGCCAGCGGTATTCCATGCGTAGAGGGAGCCGACTTGGGAACTGAAAAGCCGGGTGCCCCTGGAAAGGGCCGCGAGGGCGGTCGGAAAGGTGGCCCCAAAGAGGAGGGTGGGCGGAAAAAGCAGGGCGGCGGCGAGCAACAACTGCATGGCGACCGAACGGCTGCCGTCGGATTCAATGCCCAGCGTGTGGTGCAGGTGAATGGCCTGAAGGGGAAGCATCGGCATGAGCCACCCGCTCAGGCAAACCGCCGACGCGGAGGCGGCAAGCATCACCCACAGGCAGTGCATGGTGTGGCGTGGCAGGCGGGCGATGAGCATGGCCGCCGCCACCGCTCCAAGACCAAGGCCGGCTAAAAAGGTGGCGAGCACAATCGTGAAGCTGTAGGCCGAGCCCCCGAGCACGAGGGAGGCCACGCGCGTCCACAGCACCTGGCACGCCATTGCTCCGGCACCGGCCAGGGCCACAATTGCGGCGGACGTGGCAAGCCCGGGCGTCCGGGTGGTTGAGGCGGATGCGGGAGCCGGGTGCGGCACCCTGCGCGCTGGTTCGGCAGCCTTGGGTGCGCAACCGCTTTCGCACTTGCGGGACAGGGTGATGCAGGTGACTCCCAGCGCTACATTGGCGGCGGCGGCGATTATGATGGCCGCCTGCATGCCGAAATGCGGGAGAAACACAAATCCACCAACCAAGACCCCGGCCATCGCACCGAGCGTGTTCAAGCCGTAGAGACGTGCCACGGCCTGTCGGTGATCGGTGCGTTGCCGCTCGACCCAGGCGGACAGGATCGGAAGCGAGGCCCCCATCAACAAAGTCGGAGGCAGAATCAAAATGGCTGCCGCAGCGACACGCATCACGGCAAGCCAGGCGAAGGAATCACTGAAATACGTGGCTGCCACCGAAAGGTGCTGCAGCGCCCACGGGAATGTCCAGAGAGAAGCGGCCGCGTAAAATGCGAGCAGACACTCCAGCGTGCCGTAGGTGGCCAGCGGCTGGCGGATTTTGCCTGTGTGCCGACCGGCGATCGCCGCCCCCCAAGCCAGCCCCCCCATGAACACCGCCACCACCGAGGCAACCGCGAGACTTGTCGAGCCAAACTCCAGAGTGAAACGACGCACCCACGCCAATTGGTAAACCAACGCGCAGGCCCCGGAAAGCGTAAACAGGAAGCCCACCAGAAAGCGCGGATGCCAGGCTGGCGCAGGAAGTGAGGTCATGGCGGTGGCTGTGATGCCGTCTTTCTCATTCCCCATCCGCTCCGGTCATCGGGCAATGGCGGCATCAGGGGGAAAGGTTACACCCCCACCCGTCCGCTGCCAAGGACCTTGGCGCGCGGTTTGGTGCCCGGTCCGAATCTTCCCTCCCGCCCGGACTTGCAGGGTGCCGCACGGGGCCGTTCACTGTGCGGATGGCCTTCCCGGGCATGCCTGGCGGGTACTCGCCCGGAAAAGCCCGAATTCATTCCGCTGAGACCAAAATTTTCTTTGCCAAAGCCAATCACAGGGTCTATCTTTCCCGCCCCTCGCTTGCTTCGAGGGCCCAAGTCTCCATTTCCATTTCCACACCCACCGCCGCCATGAGCGCCATCATCCAGAAAATCGAACAGGAACAAGTCAAGACCGACGTGCCCGAATTCCGGGTTGGCGACACGGTGAAGGTACACACCCGGGTGCGCGAGGGAAACAAGGAGCGCATCCAGATTTTCACCGGCATTGTCATCGCGCGCCGCGGCTCCTCACTCAATGAAGCCTTCACCGTGCGTAAGATTTCCTACGGCGAAGGAGTCGAGCGGACCTTCCAACTCCACTCGCCCCTCATTGCGAAAATTGAGATCTCGCACCGCGGCAAAGTCCGCCGCGCGCGCCTCCACTACCTGCGCAGCCGCGTCGGCAAGCAGGCCGTCTCCGTCAAAAGCGCCGACCGCGCCTGACAAACCAATGCCCGCTTGCCGCCCACTGGGGATGGCATGATAGGTGCCTGGGAGCTTCCTCCGCGCCCCCATCGGCGCGGCTGACCACCCGAGAGCCTCCTCTGAAGGCCGAAATCGGCGCGGCCAGGTCGCCAGGTGCCGCCGATCCCCTCACAAAAACCAGCCGCACAAGTTTTTTAAAAAAAACTTGGAAAATGCGCCCAAGTGCGATAGAATTGCGTCAACTCGGGGGTTTTTAAAATCAAAAGCTGTTTTTTTGTTTTGACGACAAAGAGCTCCGGGCCTCCTCTTTGGGAAATGCAACAGCGCAAAACATCCATAGCCGCAAGCCGGTGGACATGAAATCAAATCTTTGCTGCCTCGTATGTGTTCTGCTGCTGGCTCCGCCGCTGGCTAGCCAGGCGGTAGCTGAATTTGCGGTGCGGGATGCCCCGACCCAGGATGAGCTGACCGAACGCCGCCAGCAGGAGCGAGCACGCGACCGGGCACCTCAGGAGGTGCCGGGAGTCCGGGAAGCAGGAGAAATTGAATCAAGGGTGCTCACCAATCCATCCATACTCAATCAGGCCCTGATCCTCGGTGATGGCCGCCTGTGGACAGTCCTTCCCCAGCGCGCCATTCTCCACTCGCCCGACCTCGGCCGCTCCGCTTTTGCCCACGAGGCCACGGGACGGCTCGCGACATGGAGCGAATTTGAGGCCGCCAACCGCAGCCGCATTCAAGGTTACGTCGTTCGCGAAAGCCACCTCGCGGGAACCGACCAAATTCCGGAGTCACTTAAGGAACAGTGGAGCCGGTCCAACCGGATGATCGTCTCCGTTTACCGGGGAAACCCGGTCGCTCTGCCCAACGCCGAACCGGCAGAAGACTCAACAGCAGAATCCCCCGAACACTCCATTTCAGCCCCAGGTGGCGAATAAGCCGCTGCACCGCATAAGATATTTCAAATCCCAATCTTCGACCACCCCCACCCAACCCTGCACCCTGCAAAAACAATGAAGACGAAACGATTCGCCAGCACCGCGCTCGCCGCCCTACTGACCTCCACCGCCATGCTCGCCGCTGCCTCCACCGAACAGCTTCCGACCGGCGAGCTGAACGTCAACCGCAGCCTCGTCCGCGTCGGGGCCAGCCCGCAACTTGAGTGGGAAGTGAAAATCCCCTCGATTGTCCGCGAACTTGTCGAGATCAC
>SLCJ01000150.1 GCA_007125835.1 Verrucomicrobiales bacterium
CGGGCGGCGGGCCCGCCGGGTCGAGCAGGGCCGAAACACGCACCACCCGCTGCTGCTCGCGCCGCTCGATGTGTGTGGGCTCTTCCGCCAGGCCGAAATCCGCCACGTCACCCAAATGAATGAATGTGCCATCCGCCGCGGCCAGGCGCAGGCCTTGCACGCGATCGGGTGCCGATTCGTGGCGGGCATAACGTAACCGCAGAGACAGAGGTTCGCCACTCTGCATGCGCTGGCGCAGGATCCTTCCCTCCAGCGCATACTCGAATTGCAGGCGGAGCGTGGATTCATCCACACCGTGGGCGGCCAGCGCTTCGCGGTCGGGCGTGATGCGCCAGCGCGGGCTCACGCCGCCTCGCACGCGACTCACATCCGTCAGACCCTCGATGCCGGACATCACCTCCAGGGCGGTGCGTTCGTCATCGCCCAGCGCGAGCAGGTCGCCGTCGGCCCTTGCCAGCACGACAATCACATCGGCGTCAGACAGCCGGGTCTGTACACCGCGGATGCGCGGCGGCGTAACCGACAGACGCAACCCCGGAATGTCGAGCGCCGCCACCGTCTGGCGCGCCTCCGCAGCCCATTCTGCGGATCCCCAGGCTTTTGTCGGATCGATGCGGATCATGAAGTTGGTTGTGCCCGGCCGGAATGATGGCGAACCCTCACGGAAATACCCACCCACTGTCGAAAACACCGAGCGCGTGCCAGGCACCTCGCGAAATACATCCTCGACTCGCCGGGTGACGCCATCGAGTTGATCCATCGTGATGCCCACCGGATGGTTCATCCTCGCCTCGATGAAGCCATCGTCCACCACCGGCAGCACTTCAAACGGCAGCCAACGCGGACCAACCACCAGAGCCCCCGCCATCAATGCCGCAAATCCCAAAGCCAGCACCGAGGACCACCACGCACCGCGCGGCTTCGACATTGCACTTTCGGGCACCTGCCGCCGCCCCGAGAACGAACCTCCGTTCTCCGTCGCCATGGCCGGAAGCAGAAGCATGGCAAACATAAAAGTCGTCACCGCGGCAGCGGCGACCGTAAGCACCAGCGGCCGGAATAACATCGCCACCAGCCCCTCAACCAAAAGAAACGGCAGGATCGCCGCCAGAGTGGTCACCACAGCTCCCGCCAGCGGCCAGGCCACTCCGGCTGCCGCCCTCGCGGCTGGGCTTACCCCCGGCACCTCCCCGCCATCCGCCGAAGAGGCCAGCCGTTCCATACGATCGAAGAAAATTATTGCGTAATCGAGACCCAAGCCGACGGATAACAAAAGAGCCGCCATGGTCAAAAGGTTCAACGACTGACCGCCTGCGTGCAAAAGCAGAACAGCCGATGCCAGGCCCGCCAACACGATGCAAGCCACCGCTGCCAAGCCGCGCCGGCGCCGCAGCGCCAGCGCGATCAGACCCGTGGCCAGCAACGCTCCGGCGGCGGCGGCAATCAACACACTGCGCACCGCACCCGCCGTCACGATGCTGTCATCAAACAGGAAATCGGCGGCCACATCGGCCAGCTCGGGGTCGCGCACCCCCCGTTCCACCGCCTCCCGCACCTGCCGCGCCATGCGCAGGGAATTGGCGCTCGGTGTGCAGTGCACGGTAACGAGCACGGCCGGTTTTCCGTCGAGTCGGGTGCGCAGTGTTTGCACGGACGGAGATTCGCGAATGGCGGCGATGCTCTCCAGCATGACGGGCACCTCGCCGGCGCCCCCCCCGAGCGCCAGCCCGGCGAGCGCTTCTGGCGTCCAATCCGCCGAGGCCAACGTGCCCACACCTTCGAAGTCCACCGTGCGTACCGCGGCATCCACGGGCGGAGCCAACGCGGTGGCCAGGGCCGCTTCCACCGCAGCCGGACTCAATCCCGAAGCCTCCATTTTTTCAGCGTCAAGCTCCACCAGCAGCTCGCGATTGTCCTCCCGAGCGACGAAGGCGGCCTCCACACCCTTCACCGCGCGCAAACGCGGCAGGATGCCGGAGCGCAGGCGCTGCCGCAGCTCAAAGGGGGAGTGCCTCGAAGAGGCGAACGCGATCTGAATCACCGGCAATTCCGTCGTGCCCACCGAGAACACCCTCGGGTCGGGAAACTCCGCCGGAATTACCCCGCGCGCCCGCGCAACCCCCTGCATCACATCCTGCCGCGCGCGGTCCAGATCATGTCCGGGCTGAAAAAACAATTCAATGTAACTTCTTCCATCGCCGGAACGGCTCTCCATTCGCACCAACCTCTCGATCCCGGCAAAAGCCTCCTCGAGCGGCTGGTTCACACTTTCCTCGATCACCCGTGCGGTGCGTCCGGGATAGTCGCCCACCACCCTCACGTGCGCGTAGCGGACCTCCGGCAGCAATTGCAGTGGCATGCTCGGCACCACCACAGCTGCGGCAGCCACCACGCCGGCTGCCAACACCATCACCGGCAGGCGCTGCGAAGCCAGCCACTGGAACATCCTCTCCAGTCTGGAAGGGCTGCGACTCATTCGGATTCAGGGTCCAGTTCGCCCTCGCGGCCGTCCTCATTCTTCTCATCGTCTTCATCCGGTTCGCTGCGGACAGGTTCGATCCGCGTGCCCACGGCAAACTGGCGCGGCTCGAAAAGCACCACCCGATCTCCGGCATCAAGGCCCGACAGCACTTCCAGCCACGTGCCGCGGGTCTCCCCTGGCTCGATCACGCGGCGCTCGATCTCCCCTCTTTCCGAATCCACCCTCGTCACCCATGTTTCGTGATCATCCACCGCCACCGAAGTCCACGGCACCACCAAGGCTTCACGCCGCCCCGCGTAGCGCACTTTCACCGCCTCGCCGGGCTCCCCCTCACCCGTCCACAATTCCATCCGCACCCGGCCAGGACGGATCTCCCCCGGGCGCACGATTCGCTCCACCTCCAGCGCCGTGCCCTCTCCGCACACCACTTCAAGCTGTGTGGGTTCGCGAAAATAGCGGCTTTCGCCGGAGGGAATATCGAGCCGAAGGCCAATCGCCGCCGACTCCGCCAGCCGCATCACCACATCCCCCAAGTCAAGCGCCGCGCCCGTACCGACGGAAATCTCCATCACCACTCCTGCTGCGGGGGCCCGCAATTCCCTGCGTGCCAGCAGCGCATCCACCCGCTGCAGCTCTTCGCTCGCTTGCAGGTATTCCAAACGCGGGCGCGTGGCCTCGCTCTCCCCCACCGCACCCTGAGCCACCAATGCCTCCAGGCGCTCCGCTTCACGGGCTAGCGAGGCCACTCGATCCGCCAGAGCCGACCGCGCAGCCTCTTCTTCCGGAAAGGAAAACCGAGCCAGCGCCTCACCTTCCTCCACCCGGGAGGCTATTTTCACCTCAATTGAATCGATGCTCCCCTCGGCAGGGGCGCTCAACTCATGAACACGCAGCGGCACAAGCACGGCGGGCCACGAGCGAACGGTCTCCAGCTCCAGCCAATCCACCTCATGCACCCGGACTTTCGGCGCGGGTGCGCCACCGGTTCGGGCCAGGGCTGTGCTGTTTTCATCGTTAGGCTCGCACCCCACGAACAGCAGCACGGCCATCACCACGGCAAAGATCCTTGGGCGTGGGACTAAAATACCTCTGGTGGCGATAGGCAAAGACATGAATTCAAGCCAGCAAACACCTCTTGCTTGCGCCACGCAAGCAGGAAACCAGATCGCCGCACAATGGCTGCAGGCACCCTGAAGCCGACTTTCATCAGAACAATGAATCCGGACCCCCGTATAAGGAGGCCCGGATCGCAACTAATCATTGCCTTCGGCCAACTAATCATGGCCAACTAATCATTGCCTGCCAATATTTTCTTGAAATCATCCCAAGGTGCAACTAATCATTGCCTTCCAATATTTTCTTGAAATCATCCCAAGGAATTCCGCCTCAAAATCCTCTCCAAATCGCCCCCTCGGGCCCGGCAGGGAAATTCCGCCGAACCATGGACAACCCCAAGCTTTTGAGTTGAAACAAGTGTGCGCCTCAAATATTCACGACCATCCCGGCACCTCAAAACCCAGGTTTTCAGCCGCATTGATGACACCGATGCCGTTTCAGTGCCCCCAAACACCCAAAAACGCCGCCTTCCGGGCACTTGGGACAGTCAGGAGCCACGTCCCTTCGCTGATGTTCTCCGAAACGGAAGCAACTCCCAGACCATTCACCCGGTGACACTACACCTCAGCGCCCCGTCGTTTTCC
>SLCJ01000038.1 GCA_007125835.1 Verrucomicrobiales bacterium
CATCCGCATCGGCGAAGGAGGTTCGCCGCTCCTTGGGAGGCATCCGCCCTCAAGCGTAAAGCCATCTCGACCAAGGAGGGGCGATACACCATCGCCCGAGGATGAGAAAGCAAATGGCCGGGCGCGAAGCTCCTTCCTCATTTCCCTCCCAATCCGCATCGGCGAAGGAGGTTCGCCGCTCCTTGGGGCAGCCACCCTCAAGCGCCGAGCCATCTCATAGGCAATAGACAACCAACCCCCTTTCGCGCGCACACCCCCGACAAAGTCCGGCAGTCGCAGACAGCCGCTACAGAGGCCCAAAAGGATCTACCGTCTCACCGCATTCCCGAATCACCTCCGCCACCGCTTGCGCCACACGCCGGTGTGCTCCGGGTTGGCGAAGGCCCGCCACGGCCTGATCGAGCGCCGCGCGCTGCGCCTCACGAGCCTCGCCGTCCCGCATCGTTCGCAGCCAGTCAGCCAGTGCCTCCGGCGTGAGTTTGTCCTGGATGAACTCGGGCACCACCTCACGTCCGGCGAGGATATTGGCGATACCCAGATGGGGCACACGCACCAGCATCCGTCCGAGCCAATAGGTTGGCCGCGCCACGCGGTAGACCAAACAATGCGGCATCCCCAGCATCGCCGCCTCAAGAGTCGCCGTGCCGGAGGCCACCATGCCGCGTCCGCAACGTGCCATCCATTCGCGCGAGCGCCCGACCTCCACCGCCACCACGCCCTTCAAGCCCGCCGCCGCCACCCGCTCGCGCACCGGCCCGGCCAGTTTCTCCGACGCCGCCGACACCATCCACCGTCCGTCCGGCTCGCCGTCTTTCGCCAAAGCCACCGCCGCCAACATGTCATCCAGGTGCTTTTCGATCTCGCGCATGCGGCTGCCGGGGAAAAGACCTGTCAGGTGCTCCTCACGCGCAAGCGCGCCGCCGCCGACAAATTCAGCCAGGGCGTCACCCAGCGGATGTCCTACGAAATCGGTGGCCAGTCCGGAGGATTCATACAATTCTTTTTCAAAAGGAAAGATGCAGAGCATGCGGTCGAGCAGGCGCGCCATTTCGGGAATGCGTCTGCGGTTCCAAGCCCACACCTGGGGGCTGATGTATTGGACCACCCTCGTCGCCGGGCGCAGGCTTTGCAGCCGCCGCGCCAATCGCAAATTGAATCCGGGATAGTCGATCAACACCACGACATCGGGTCGCCATTCGCGAACGATCGCCACCGTCTCGGCCATGCGCCGCCGGAACCATCCGTATTTCTTCAGCACTTCCCACAGCCCAAGCACGCCCGCCTCCTCCACCCAATCTTCGACTTCCGAGCCCGGAGCCGCCGCCATCTCCGGACCACCCAGGCCCCGAAACGACACCCCCTCCACCATCCGCGACAAATCCCGGATCAACGCCGCGCCGTGTGTGTCGCCGCTGCGTTCGCCCGCGACCAGAAAGACACGCGCGCCCTTGATGCTGTCGTTCATGCCGTGGGAGCGGATTCCTCGATCTTGCGAGTGATCTCAAGCGCCAGCTCGAGCGCCGCCGTGGCCGCGTGCCCGGTAACCATTGGGTCGCGGCCCTCGCGGGCGCAGGCGACGAAATCCGCCAGCTCGATTCGCAACGGCTCGTCGCGCCGCACCGCCACCTCCTCCCTCTCGAGGCCGCCAGCCCCCTTGCGCAGCAAGTAGCCGCTTTGATCCATGTAGTCGAGGGAAAGATAGGTATCCTCCTGGAACACCCGAATCTTGCGCATCCTCTCGGTGCTGATCCGGCTCGCCGTGACATTCGCCACGCACCCGCTCTCGAAACGAATGCGCGCGTTGGCAATATCTTCCCGCGCCGTGAGCACAGGCACACCCACCGCCTCGACATGCGCCACGGGCGAACGCACCAGATGAAGGATGATCTCCAGGTCGTGGATCATCAGATCGAGCACCACACCGATATCGACCGAGCGGTTCGGAAATGGCGACAAGCGGCTCGCTTCGATGAAACGCGCGCGCCCGAGGCGGCTCTCCAGTTCGCGCAGCACCGGGTTGTAACGCTCGATATGCCCCACCTGCAACACCAAACCGCGCTCCCGCGCTCTCTCCACCATCTGCCGCGCATCTCCAGGATCGGCGGCAATCGGCTTTTCCACCAACACATGCACTCCCGCATCCAGGCAGGCCATTGCCACCTCACGATGCGCCACCGTAGGCACCGCCACGCTGGCCACGTCCACGGCGGCGGCAAACTCCGTCAGATCCGGAATCACCTGCGCCCCATGGACCCCCGCCACCTCGGCGGCGCGCTCCGCATCGGTGTCGCACACGGCTACCAGCTCGACATCCTCCAGTTCGGCATAAACTCTTGCGTGGTTGCGGCCGATGCCGCCCACCCCGATCACTCCTGCTTTGATTTTGCTCATGTTGTTGTTTTTGAATTGCCCGCCGCAGGCGGCACTGCCGCCGCTTCGATGGTGATTGCATGGCTTTGACAAAGCGCCGCCACTTCTTCCCGTTCCAAAATCAATGTGCGTCCCGCCTCGACCATCATTCCCACAATGCCGCAGGCGGCAGCGGTGCGCACCGTCTCCGCCCCCACCACGGGAACATCAAAACGGAAATCCTGCCCCGGTTTGGACACCTTGATCAGCAAGGCCTTCCCCTTGCCGAGCCCCCCACCCCTTTTCATGCACTCGTTGGTGCCCTCGAAGGCCTCCACCGCCAGCACCGTCCCTTGCCGGATCACCAGACTCTGGCCTATGTCCAGAGCCGCCACCTCGGCCGCCACCCGCAGCGCCCGCCTCGCGTCCTCGCGGTCGCGCCGCCGCAGGCCTGGACCCGCCACCACGCCCTCCGCCGCCAGCGATTCCTCCATGAATGTCGTGGCGGGCAACAAGGTTATGCCATCCTTGCCCAATTCATCGGCAATGGCGGCGAAAATCGTCTCCGCCTGCCGCGTGCGCAAACGCCCCAGCATCAGCAACGTCCGCATGTCCGGGCGCAGATCAAAGAGGTTGCGCGGCGCAATCTGCCCGGCCATCACCGCGTTCTCGACACCTGCCGAGCGAAAATACCTGATCATTTTTCCCAACTGCCCCACTCGGAACCAAGCAATTTCATCCACCGCCTCCGCTAATTCCGGCCGCGTCTCACCCTCGAAAGCCGCCAACACCACCCTCTCCACACCGCCACGACGCGCCCCGGCAACCGTCTCAAACGGATACCTGCCATTGCCCGCAATCAAGCCAAGAACCTGCATGCCGCCCAATGTGCGGCATTCGCGCCCCAACGCAAGCCCGGGCTCCCGCCACCCCCATACCGCACCTTTTACCCCCCATGTCGACGAACACCAGCCGTCCGCCCCGAAAAAAAAACCTGACAACGAAAGTTCTTGTGAAAAAAGTGATAGAAATATTGACCAATAACCGTAAGCTAGGGTTAGACGTATGGAAGTTTAGGCGGAAAGGATGTGAATCAGGCCCAACCGATGTTCCTCTGCGGATAATCCGGATGAAAAATGAGGGCGGACCCGAAAATAATCGCAACCTTGCCGCCAAAACGGACGTACGTCACCGGGGAGAAGAACAAAACAAAACAACAACCATATGAAATCAAAAAAGAACCTGACCCGATTCGCCTACGAAAGCACCGGCTTCAAAGGTTGGAGAGTCTCCGTCACACGACATGGAGAGATCTTCACCCGTTACTACTCGGACCTGAAGTGCGGCAGTAAGAACAAATCGCTGAAAGCAGCCGAGGAGTGCCTCAAGAAGTTCCTTGCCAAACTGGACAAGGCTCCGGTGATCTCGAAAAAGCGCAAGTCCCGTCATGGGAACGTCGGCGTTTCGGAGACCAGTTACACCAACAGCCGCAGTGGCGAGCGCCGCATCGTCTGGGTGGCTTCCTGGCCCGAAGGAGACAAGCGCAAGGTGGTGAAGTTCCCCGCCGCGAAACTCGGTGCCCGCAAGGCCAAGCAGATGGCGATTGCCGCCCGTAAAGAAGCTGAAGAGCGCTTGGGCCTTAACATGGTCCACCGTTTCAGCCGTGAAACCGTGGAAGAACTCAAAAACTACCTTGCCTCGATCTGATCGAGAATGACATCCGTTCATGAATGCGGGGGCCACAAACGTCCTGCTGTTCATCTACGGAACCCTGAAAAGAGGCCACTCCCACCACCGCCTCATGGGAGCGGCCG
>SLCJ01000152.1 GCA_007125835.1 Verrucomicrobiales bacterium
AAAACAAAACCTGAAACATGAATACAAACACGATCACCGGTGCCGCGCGCGGCTTCCGTGTCGCTCTGGCCGCCATGGTCGGAGCGGTCGGGCTCGCCGTCGCGGCTCCTGCGAATGAAACGGTTGTGGTTCATGCTCTCAAGGCGTCCGGCAGCGGCTGAGGCGTCGATCGCAGGGTCCGTGCGGCCCTGGACGACATAGAGGGCATTGACAAGCTGTTTATCACTGGCACCAATGCCTGGTTCTCCCTCAAGGAAGGAGCCAGCCTCACCGAAGAACAAGCCAAAGCGGCCGTCGAAGGCCAACGCCTCGGCTTTGTCTCCTTCGGCGAGATGGAACTCCCCGCCTCCGCCTCCGCTTGGGTCATCCCCAGCGGCTTTGGATGAGCGGACGACTCAATCAAGGCCAGTTCGGCCTTGCAGGAAGTCGAGGGCATCAACGCCGCCTTCATCGACAACCAGCGCATGGTTCTCTTTGTGGCGACGGAGGAACCACCTCTGGATGCTCTCAATGCCGCCCTTGAGGCACACAACAGAACAACCGAGGGAATCACCCGCGACGACTCCCTGCTCTTCTAAGCAGGCGTCGCGGAATCGCTGATTCCCCAAAACCATGGCCCCCGGGGGTGCGTTCCGCGCCCTCGGGGGTTTTCTTTTGTACCTACATCAAATCCTCGGCTGGATAGGTCCAGATCTCCGACAGCGTTGGATGGTAATGTGGGATGGACGCGAATTGCGCCGCCGTCGAACGGAAGTGCATCGCCACCACCACCTCGTGAATCAGATCCGACGCCGCCGGTCCCACTACTGCCCCGCCGAGCAGCCTCCCGTCCGCGGCATCGGCGATGAGCTGCACACATCCGTGTGTCTCACCCATCACCATCGATTTACCGTGATCGTCGAAGGGATAAGTCGCCACCCGCACATCATGCCCGGCGGCGCGCGCCTCGTCGGGAGTCAGCCCCACCGAGGCGAACTCGGGATGCGTGAACATGGCGAAAAGCTTCAGCCGGTAATCCATTTCCTCCATTTTCTCGTCCCCGCCGCCGCGCAACCTTACCGCCGCATTGCGCGCGGCCGCCTCGCCCTGCTCGATTGCCAGATGCACCACCTCGTAGGGGCCGCATGCATCGCCGGCGGCGAAAATGTGCCCCTGGCTGGTGCGCTGACGTGAATCGATGGCCGGCACCCCTTTTTCCATGTTGACGCCCGCCTGTTCGAGCCCGAGCCCTTCCACCGCCGGCCGCCGCCCCAGCGCGCAGAGCAACTGCGCCGCCGCCACGCACTGCTCCCTCCCCTCGTGCTCGAAATGCACCTCCACCCCGCCCCCCTCCCGGCGCTCAACCCGCAGCAGCCGCGTGCCTGTCCGTAAATCCATCCCTCCCGCGCGCAGGGCCTCCTCCAGCACGGTGGCCATCTCTGGATCCTGACCACTCAACACATGGGCGCTGCGCTGGATCACCGTCGTCGGCACATCCAGCGCGTGGTGAAAATGGGCCAGTTCCAGCGCGATCGGCCCGCCGCCCAGCACGATCAGGCTTTCCGGAAGTTCCCTGGCATCCAGCACCTCATCGCTGCCCACATAGCCGGACTCCGCCAAGCCCGGCACGTCCGGGATTGAATTCACCGACCCGGTGGCAACCAAAAATGTATGTGCCGCCACACGCCGCGTGCCGCCATCCCGAAGCTCCACCTCCACCTCATCAGGTGAGACAAAAGCCGCCCGCCCGCGCACCAGGTCAAAAGCCCCCTTTTCCAACTGCCCGCGCCGATACGAGGCAAAATCCTCAATCAACCGCAGCTTCCGCTCGTGAATTTCCCCCCGCCGCACCTCCAGCCCCGAGGCCCGCAGCCCGAATTCGGACGCCCGCTTGAGCGTCAGATACCGGTTCGCCGACTCGATCAGTGTCTTGCTCGGCATACACCCGCGCAGGATGCACAGCCCGCCCAATTCCTCCGCGCAATCGATCACCACCGTCTTCAACCCAAGCTCCGTCGCCGTCCGCGCCGCCGCGTAGCCCGCACTGCCGCCGCCGATCACCGCAAAATCATAGCTGTTCTCTGTCTTCATACTCACTTGATTGATGGTTGTGGAAACAGCCGCCAAAGGACCGCTGCCATGCACCACCTTCGGCTCCCCGAATCATCGGGTCAAGCCGCAGGCCACATGCACCACCGCACGGCAGCCGGACATCCCGGCTCGTACTCGAATCTGATCGGGCTGCAAAATCTCCTCAGCGCCCTTGCAAGACTCGATGCCCATGCACCACCGGGGACCCGAGCCACCCCTCTCATCGCTGAGCCAATTTTCGCAACCAGCTTGACAAGTTGCCGCCACAGGCATAAGCTTGTTGCCCGTTTTCCGCTTGTGTGGCGCAAGCGGGGAGGAAGTCGCCAGGGTAGCTCAGTGGTAGAGCAGAGGACTCATAAGCCTTTGGTCGGCGGTTCGAATCCGCCCCTTGGCACCAGCTTTGCCGCCGATAAAACGTGCCCGCCACCAGCCCCACACCCGCAGCTCTGGAGCTGGCCCCCGCGAAAAATCAAAGAATCCGCCGCCTGGCGACGTTATCACTGGAACATGAGCAGAAGCACACAGCGAAAATTTTCCCGCCATCCGGTGGTCGTCGTGGCCTGCAGCCTGCTCGCACTGGCCGCGCCTGTCGACAAGGCCTGGGCCACATCCGGGGAAGCTGGGGATGCGGAAGTTGGGGAGGAACAAGATCCCTTTGAGGTGTTGCCGCCCGCCGCCGACGAGGAAGCCACCGCACCGGAAGTCGAGCAAATCGACGAAAACACCTACCGCATCGGCTTGGTCACGCTCGATTCCCGCAGCCGTGAGATTTCCTTTCCCGGCTGGGTGAACATGGCCCAGGGATTGATCGAGTTTCCGATCGTCCACCGCAACGGCCGAGTGCATGAGGCTATTTTCGCCACCGATGCACTGCCGCTGCACATCGAAACCGCCCTGCGCCTGCTTCGCTACGAGCCTTCGCAGGAAATTTTCGGCACATTCCCGGATGTCGATCCGGAAAATCCACCACCGTGGAATGAGTGGCCAGATCCTGTCTACCCGGACCCGAACCCGAATTCGCACGTCCAAGCCTACGCCCAATGGCAGAACGCCGCCGGGCAGACCATTGAAACAGATATCCGTGAAATGAACGTCCGCTGGTCCGAAGACATGCAGGACCCATCCGAAGTTCCACCCGAGCCCACCCGCCTCAACGACAAGGCCAGCCATTGGGTCTTCAATGGCAGCCGCGCCCGACTCTCCACCCGGGTTCCCGAATTGTGTGGCGCGATCCTCGGCATACGCCCCGAATTCGAATGCTCGATCAACACCCTGCCCGGTGAAGAAATCCACCACTTTACTTGGGTGGCCGACCCCGCCCGCATCCCACCTGCGGACATGCCCGTAACACTTGTGATAAGGCCAGCTCAAGGCAACACAGGTGGCGGAACCGCCGCCCCAACCGAAAACGCCTCCCATCCAGGCCTTCACACCTCTGAACCCAAAACCCCAGGAAACTCTGAGGTAAACCTCCCCCCGGAAACCAAACCAGAACAGGAACCATGAAAAACACCCTCCCCTTTCTTCTCTCCCTGGCGCTCGCTGCGACAGGCGCCGCCGCCGAAACAACCGGTGAACCAGAACTCCTGCCCGGCGAAACCCCGGAAGACCGCGCCCGCAACATTTCCCTCAAACTTGAAATCGAGCGCAGCATTGAGCGCGGCGTGGGCTTCCTCGAGGCAATCCAATCCGAAGATGGCTCATGGGGCAACATGCCCCTGCCCGCACTGACCGCCCTGCCCGCCCACGCCATCCTCGGAGACCCAAGATTCCGGCGCGGCGAAGGAGTGGAAGTGCCCGACTCCGCACGCAAGGCCCTCGACCTCGTCCTCTCCCACCAGCAAGAAAGCGGCGGCATCTACACCCGCGGCCTCGCCAGCTACAACACGTCCATCGCTATCATGGCACTGCTCGCCGCCGACGACCCCGCCTACCACGACGCCATCCGCACCGCTCGCGCCTTCCTCGTCCAACAGCAGAACTGGATTGGGGAACCAGGCGACACCAGCGACCCGGTCTCCGGCGGCATTGGCTATGGCAATTCGCTGCCACACTCCGACCTTTCCAACACCCACCTCGCCCTGGAAGCCCTCTACCACTCAAGAGTGCTCGTCGAGGACGAAGGCCCGGACACACCGGATCTCGACTGGGACGCCGCCCTCACCTTCATCTCACGCACCCAAAACCTGCCCGAAACCAACGACCAACCCTGGGCCTCAGACATCGAATCCGAGCGCGGCGGATTTATCTACACCCCGGTCGAATCAAAAGCAGGCGAATTCACTCTGCCAGGAGGCGGCACCGGCCTCCGCTCCTACGGCAGCATGACCTACTCTGGCCTGCTCAGCCTCATCTACGCCGATGTGGACTCCGACGACCCACGCGTGATCGCCGCCAAGGAGTGGCTCGAACGCCACTACAGCCTCGACGAAAACCCACGCCTTGGCTACCAAGGGCTATTCTACTATTTCCACACCATGGCCAAGGCCCTCACCGCAGCCGGTGTTCGCGAACTGAACACCGCCGACGGCCGCTCCGTGGATTGGAAACAAGAACTGGCCCTGCGCCTGTTCGACCTGCAACGGACCGACGGATCATGGGTCAACGAGGGCTCCGCCCGCTGGATGGAGGACGACGGCTCGCTCGTCACCGCCTATGCCCTGCTCACTCTGCAACACATCTACTACAACCTCTGATCACGGCACACCTGTCTCCGGCTCCCACCGGAAACAGGCGGTCGAGCCGAGCGCACTTGCATCAACGCCCAACGTGCCGGACTGTAGGCCCATAATGTCCCGGCTCGACATCCCCAGATATGCCATGGCCCTCGCCCACGTCGCCTCCCTCCGCTCGGAAGATCCCTTCCGCAAGGTGGGGGCCGTTGCCCTCGACTGGGAAAACCGCGTGATCGGCACCGCCTACAACGGCCTCGCCCCGAAATTCGACGCCCCTCCGGGCTTCTGGGACGACCGCGAACGCCGCCGCAAATTCATGCTCCATGCCGAGGTCAATCTCTGCTCACTTTTCCGGCGCGGAGAAGCCCGCCTCGTCGCCGTCACCACCAAGCCCTGCACCTCCTGCATGCAGATGCTCTGCGCATACGGGATTTGCGAAATCCACTACGACGAAGATTACCCCGATTCCGATGCCGACGATCTCGCCGCCCTCTACGGCATACGCCTCGAAAGGATAAGCGATTTCCCACGCGCCGGAGCCACCCCCCCAGTCGAGCCTCACCTGCTCGTCTCTTCCTGAAACAAGGCACCCACCGCCCGCCCAATCCACCTTCCCCATGCGAATCACATCACGATCCCTCCTCTTGTGCGGCAGCTTCCTCGCCGCGCTCGCGATGCCCAGCCCCTCCCCCGGCGCACCCCGGGAAATCAACGCCGTCGCCGCCACCGTCAACGGGCGAGTCGTCACCGAATCCGAAGTGCGGCTGATGATGGCAGGAGCCGAAAATATGCTCCGCGCTGAATTCTCCGGAGCCGAACTCGAACGCAGACTCAAGGAAGCCCGCGAGGGCGTGCTCCAGGACTTGATCGACCGCGAGATCATTCTCGGCGAGTTCGAGGGGTCCGGCGGCTCCATCAGCGAGGAATACATCGACCAGGAAATCGACAACATCATCCGCCGCGACTTCGACGGCGACCGCCAGCTTTTCTTCGAACATCTGCGCCGCGGCGGCATCACCAACCGCAAATTCCGGGAAATCACCCGCAAATCCATCACCGTCCAAGCCCTGCGCGGCCAGGCCCTGCGCAACCTCCCCCCTCCACGCCCCGACGAAGTGCGCGCCGCCTACGACGAAATGGCAAAACAGTTTCGCAACGAAGGCGGCACCATCCAATACCGCAAGATTTTCATCCCCCGCGGCTCCGCCACCGCCTCCGAAGCCGAACAACGCGAACTCGCCCGCGAAATCCGCACCCAGCTCCTCCAAGGCGCCGATTTCGCCAGCCTCGCCCGCCAATACTCCCGCGACGCCCGCGCCGACGCCGGCGGCGAATGGCCTGTGATGGAACGCCGCTTCCTGCGCCGCGACCTCGCCGACGCCGCCTTCGCCACCCCTGTGGGAGAGCTGTCGCCCCTTGTCGAAGACGAAAGCGGCTGGCACATCATCCTCGTCGAGGCCAAGGAAACCGCCAATCCTCCCCCCTTCGAAGAACTTCGCGAACAGGCCGCACGCCTGGCCGAAAACCGCAACCGCGCCGCCGCCAACGAAAAATGGATCGGCCACCTGCGCGAAAAGGCCGTCATCAAACGCTTCTGACGCCCGAGCCCCCCGCCTCAGAGGCGTAGTTCACCAAGAAGGACAAAATCTCGTCCGGTGAGTCAGCCATCACGTGCGGACGCGCCGCAAGCAAAGCGCCGCGTCCGCAAAACCCCCAGGAAACCGCCACAACCGCCACACCAGCGCGGCGCGCCGTCTCCACATCCACCATACTGTCCCCCACATAGGCAGTCCGGCTCCGGTCCACATCCAGTTCGCCCATCACTCCGAGCAAACCACTTGGATCCGGTTTCGGCGGTGCCCCGTCCTTTTGCCCAAGCACCCGCGCGAACACGCCACCGCCGAACACCTCCTCCACACACTCCTCCACCAGCTCGTGCGGTTTGTTGGAAATCACGGCAAGAAGCACGCCCACCTCGCGGAGAGCTGTAAGCATTTCCGCCACCCCCGCATAGGGCCGACTCCGCCTATGCCCCCCAAGCTGATAATGCCGCCGAAACGAAATCGCGACCTTCCCCGCGAGCCCCTCGTCACTGGCCACCTCCGCTGGCAAGGCCCGCCGCGCCAAGGCTCCGGCTCCGTCCCCCACCCACTCGATGTAGCGCTCCGGCACATGCTCCTCAAAGCCATACTCCCGCAACGCACCATTCATCGCCGCTGCTATGTCGCCCAGCGAATCCACCAGCGTTCCATCCAAATCAAACGCCACCAGCCGCAGCCCGCCCGCCAGGGAAATCGCCCCACCAGACGCCCGGTGCCCCTCAACGCCATTCTCTGCGGGCCCGTTCATGACTCTGAATCAGCCCGCTTGAACCTCAATGGCTCTGCCTTCCCCTCACATTCAATCCGCAGTTCCCCGCCCACCACCTCTACCGCCACAGCCTTCCCGAGCAGGGTCAGAAATTCATGCTCCTGGCGCATCGCCTCCGGCGGACCAGCCATCCGAGTGCTGGCAAACGGCCCCGCCTGAATCCCGCCCTCGCCATCCACCGCAAACGTTCCCCCGTAGCGATTCACGCCTCCACGACCCGAGGCCTTCCCCTCGGCGTCCACCGAAAACGTGGTCGTCACTCCATCCACCGCATCATCCCCCGCTAGCCCAATCAACACCCACTCCACCCCCACCCAAGAAGCATCGCCAACCACCACAGCCCCCTCCCGCCCGGACTCCTCAGGCGGAGTCTCCCCGCCATCGGTAGCTGCGCCATTCGCAGACTCCGCCAACAACGCCACACTCCCCTCAACCACCCCTCCTGCCACAGGAACACCCAAACCATCACCATTCTCATCCGGTGGCTCCGTCGGCGGCACATCCTCGGACGGCAGACAAGATACCAGCACAACGCCGGCTACCACGAGCAAAATGGGAAAAATTCTCATGCCCCACAGTAATCACCTTTGGCCCAAAAGCTCAAGCTAAAACGCTCGGCCCAAATCGGACTGCGGACTGTAAACTACCCTTCGTATGGCCGGATTCACATGCGGGTGTAGCGCGGGCCATCGCCGCCCTGAGGCGGGGTCCATTCGATGTTCGCATAGGGATCCTTGATCTGGCAGGTTTTGCAGTGAAGGCAGTTTGAGAAATCGATGTGGATGTGACCGTCTTCGAGGCGGTATACTTCAGCGGGACAGAAGCGCTGGCACGGGGCGTCGAAGCGCTCAATGCATTCCTCGCAGGTCTTGCGGTCGAGAATGTGGAGGTGGCAGGGCTGGTCCTCGTCGTGAATCGTGCCGGACATGAAGACATCGGTGAGACGGTCGGGATTGAGCGGCGTGGTCTCGACGGTAGCCTCCGTGCGGAGCGCGCGGCCCGGGCGCGGCGGACGCATGGCGGCGTGGTCGGGTTCCATGCGAACCATCCACCAAGGCAGCGCGCCGCGGGTGGCCCAGGCGGCACCGGCAGCTGCAAGACCAAATACGGTATGCTTCGAGAACGGGGCGCGGACATTGCGCACACGTTCGAGCTGGGTCCAGACCGGCGAGGCGCGCAGGGCCTTGCCGTAGGCAGAGAGGCGGTCGCGGGAAAAGTCGTCAGCAAGCCAGGCGGCGGCGAGGGCTTCGCCGGCGAAGCGGCCGGATTGCATGGCCATGTGAATGCCTTTGATGCGAAGGCTGTCGAGCAGGCCGCCACCATCGCCAACGATCAGCGCGCCGTCGGTGGCGAGTTCGGGCACGGAGAACAATCCGCCCTCGGGAATCACCTTGGCCCCGTAGGCAACCGCTTTGCCGCCCTCGATCTGGCGGGCGATGGCGGGGTGGGTTTTGAAGCGCCGGAACAACTCGTGAGGGTCCGTTTCGGGACGGGAATAGTCGAGGCCGTAGGCGTAGCCAAGCATCGTCTGGGTGGCAGATACATGATAGATGAAGCCGCCGCCATAGGTGCGGGTGTCGGCGGGGTGGCCAAAGGTGTGGAGGATGCCACCGGCGCGGTCGGGATCATCCGGCATTTCGATCACTTCCTTGATGCCGAGCGCATAGCTCTGCGGGCGGCGCGCGTGGAGCTTGCAGCGGTCAATGAGTCGCTCGGTGAGGTGGCCGCAGGCTCCTTCGCCAAGGACGACAGCGCGGGCGTGAATCTCCTCGGGCGGGGCAAAATTCGATTTCGGCTTGGCCTCGCGGTCAAGTCCGCGCGGACCGGTGCGCACGCCGGTAATGCGCCCGGATTCGTCTTCGATCCACTCGGCGGCGGCAAAGCCACAGTAGATCTCGGCCCCTTGGGCCTCACAGAGCATGGCGAGGTAGCGGGTGAGCTTGGTGAGCGACCCAATCGGGTAGCCGTGAGCACGCATCATTTTCGGCACCCACGGGATCGAAAACGAGCGGCGGGCATCGAGCAGAAAGCAGAATGCCTCACTGGTGACCGAGGCTTCATAGGGCAGGCGGCGGATTTCCTCTTCGTCGAGCAGACCGTCGAAGGCGGAAGGATCGATCACCGAGCCGGAAAGAACATGGTTGCCAATGGCACGCGATTTTTCGAGGATGACGACGCGGGGCGCGAGCCTGTCGCCACCGGATTTTTTGTGGGCGCGGAGCAGGGCGAGTGCGGTCGAAAGCGAGGCGACCCCGGCGCCGACGCAGAGGATGTCGGTTTGTAGTGGTTCGGACGGGCGTGTCATGGCGGGCTGCTGGGCTTAGTTTCGGGCGCGGGCATCAACGGCATCGGCGAGGGCGGGAAGAATGTCCATCAGGTCGCCCACAATCCCAAGATCGGCGACATCGAAAATCGGCGCGGTCGGATCGTTGTTGACGGCGATGATCGTTTCCGCGCCGCGCATGCCCTCAAGGTGTTGGATCGCACCCGAAATCCCAAAGGCGAGATATACCTTCGGGCTAACCGTCTTGCCAGTCTGGCCAACCTGGTGGGCGGCCGAGATCCACCCCGCATCAACACAGGCGCGCGAGACACCAACCACGCCGCCCAAGCGGTCGGCAAGGCGGCGGAGGCACTCGAGGTTCTCGGCTTTTTTCAGCCCGCGCCCCCCGGCGACAACAATTTCAGCCTCGGCGATGTTGATCGACGAGGCGGAGGGGATCGTTCGGGTGATACGGGTGACAGCGGGCGCGAGGTCGAGGGCTTCAAGCAGCGTCTCGCCGACGCGACCAGGATCCGGCGGGTTCATTTTAAACACATGCGGGCGCACCGTGGCCATTTGCGGACGGTGGTTGGGGGTCATGATAGTGGCCATAATGTTGCCACCAAAGGCCGGGCGCGTCTGGTGCAACAACGTCGTTTCCGAATCGATGGATAGCGCGGTGCAGTCAGCCGTGAGACCCGCATAACAACGCACTGCAACCTTTGCAAAAAACGCTCGTCCGATGGCCGTGGCCCCGGCCAGCACCACCTCGGGCTTGTGGCCGGCAATGAGCTGGTGAAGCGCGTCGGTATAGACATTGGCCTCATACTCAGCCAACTTCGGATCGTCTGCGAGAATGACCTTGTCGGCTCCGGCGGCGATAAGATGGGCGGCGGTGTGCCCAATCTCGTGCCCCAGGACGACCGCCGCCAACTCGCATCCGCGCTCGTCGGCAAGGCGACGGCCCGTGGCGAGCAGCTCGTAGGCCACCTCGCGCACCTTGCCCCGCTGTTGTTCGGCAAAAACCCAGACCCCGCTGAACTCGCGCAGGCGCTCGTGGTCAATCTCATCAGACGAAACAGCGGTGATCGCCTGAAACGGGCAGGACTGGATGCAGGCAAGACAACCGCGGCACTCGTCGGCCTTGAGCATGACCAACTTGCCATCCATGTAAAGCACGCCGAACGGGCAGGCGCTGACACACTTCTTGCAGCCGCGGCAAAGGTCAGGATTGATCGAAACCGGAGCATCGCTCATGACACCACCCCTTTCCGGCTGAGCAGGGTGACAATGGCCTCAACGGCGGCGGCAGGTTGAACTCGCCCGTCCATGCGGGTGCCACCCGATTTCACCGGCGGGGCGAAAATTTTCACCACCCGGGTGGGCGAACCCTGAAGGCCACAGAGATCAGGGACGGCCTTGAGCTGTTTCACACCCCACGAAGGGATTTCGCCTCCACGGGTGGCCATCCACCCGGCCAGCGGCGCAAACCGCGGTGCAGCGGATTCCTTGACCACGGTAATCACAGCGGGAAGCTCGCCTTCGATCACCTCCACTCCATCATCCATGAGTGTCTCGGCCGTGTAGCGGCCATCCGCAGCAACCTGCAAGTCACGCGCGTAGGTGAGCAGCGGGTATTTGAGGAATTCAGAAACACCCGGGCCGACCTGGGCAGTGTCGCCATCAATGGCCTGTTTGCCGAAAAGCACGAGGTCCACCTTGGGCTTGAGCTTCTTAATCGCCTGGGCGATCACATACGAGGTGGCCCAGGTGTCGGCCCCGGCAAAGGCACGGTCGGAAAGCAGCACGGCACCATCAGCACCACGGGCCATGGCCTCGCGCAGGATCACCGCCGCCTGCGGCGGGCCCATGGTCAATGCCGTGACTCGCGCTCCGCAGGAATCCCGCAGGCGCAGGGCCTGTTCGAGGGCATATTCGTCGTAAGGGTTGATGATGCTCTCCACGCCCTCGCGCATCAACGTATTCGTCTCGGGATCGATGCGGACATTGGCGGTATCCGGCACCTGTTTAACGCAAACGGCTATATGCATGTTTATTCTCCTTCGGTATTTCGCCCTAGAATGATCACGCATCAAAAGACCTCCATCTTTCAACCCCCTTCGGCATGGGCAGGGTTTGTGGCATTGCTTAAGATCTGACAAAAATTTTCAGAACCACCCTAGGGGGAGGCTTCAGTGCTTGACGCGGCACCCCGATCAAGCGATCACATTCCATGAAAGCGTGCCCTTTGCTGATTGCTGTTTTCTTGTGTTCGGCCTTTTTCAGCCGCAGTGAGGATGCTGCCACAGAGCCTGCGAATCTATGGCTCGCCGAGAAATTGGAACCCGGCATCGCATGGGCGGAGCTGAAAGAAAAGCTTCCCGAACTCAAACCACCCGAGCCATATCTTGCCAATGCTCCAAACCTGACTTCCGCCCGGGACTCCTTCTTTCTTAACGATATTGCAATCCCGGTCACATTCCAATTCAACGACGACAAGCTGTATGGTTGGAGCAGCCATTTTCACGACATGGATCAAAAGACCGCAATAGGTCTGACAGATTTTCTGCTCTCGCAATTTCAAAGTCGCTACGGCCCGGCCACCCGGAACATCGGGCTGCCATTCGAACACGACGGCCGCCGGGATGAAGTCCAAACCTCCTACATTTGGAAGATAAACCAATGGGACTTCAGCATCATGCTCTCGTTTCGCCCGCAATCCGCCACCCTGGGATTTGGTGCTGGACGCACGATCATGGTCAATGGGCATTATTTCATCGCCGACCCGGATACACCCCTGCGCGGCATGGCTCGCGGCAGGAACCAACCTGAACCACAACCCGTGGAAATTGTCGGCCAAGCGGGATCCTCCATGCATCTCCACGTGCTGAAAAAACTCCATGAAAGAGGGGTAACAGGCTCAACACCCTCCAGAGCGCATGGCCTGGCCGACTTTGGGCAAACAATCGATATTCACGGCGGACGGTTCGTGCGGGAGGAAGACGGCATGACATGCCTTCGCTTGAGCTGGTTCCAAGTGAAATTCCCCATCACCATCTGGCGCGAGGGCGGCGAGGGAATTCGTCATGCCGAAGTGCACTTCGGTATGCAGTCGCTCTTCCCCGAAGGAATCGAGTTTGAAGGCGAAACGCTCGACCTCGGAAGATTCGAAGGCTGGTGGTTCCCCAGCAATCAACGCCCACCTCAACTCTAAGCGCAGGCTTAGACATACTGCCCCGCCGTAAACCAAAGCACCGAGTTGAATGGAATGAAATTAGGATGAGAAAATGCTATCTCAAAGCGCGTAACTTTAGTCCCCACGGATGATGTGCGATCTGCGAAGAGTTGTAAGCCTGGGATTCCGATGCCGCAAGAAATAATGGGTCGGCTTAATTTCGGCAGATGTGAATCAGGTCCAAGTCTGCTTGCGCTGCCTCGGTGCTTTTGTAGGAGATAGAGAACTCGGCAAATGCGAAGGGGCACACAAGGCGCGGGAGACTCCAAGATACATGGAACGATACCCACCATGCCCAAAAAAGTTGGGCTCCAAAGCCAGGGGTTAAGCCTGCAACCTGCTCTCCCCAGGCAAAATGTCAGCAAACAAAAATTGGAGGGCAGGCATTATGGGCATTATGAGTAGTTCATCTCCACATTCACCATTCAGAACTCTGCAGCAATAGTTGCCTTCCAATAGTTGCCTTCCATTTTTTACTAGAATCAAATCACAGACCAAGGCCAACCTCTTGGCAGGTTCTCGCGCCCAAAAAATTCAAACCATTCGGAGCTTTGCCCCGGCAAAAAAAGTGGAAAGCGGGGATGGAACTGGTCAGAAGGACCGCTGCCCGCTGCGCTCACGCGAATGAGTAGGCAAATGAAGCCGACGGCACACCTCCCCATTCTCCGCACTTTCTTCTAAAAATACCCCACAGCAGACCTCTTTCGGACCGCAGACTTAGTCCGCCAGAGTGATCCTCTAGGCACATCAAACTCCCAAGCCACGCAAACACCTAATAGCTCAGCATCCCGGGCATTTGGAACGGCCAAGAACCCAGCCCCTTCGCTGATGCTTGCAGAAACCGATGCACCTCCGCACCGATCCACCCCAACCCTACACCTCGGCACCCCGCCGCATCCCCGCCCCCCAAAACCACTGCTGGCCCGCAGCCCGCGCCGCCGCCGCCAGGCTCGCCGCGCTGCCTGCCACCCGCCAATAAAGCTGCCCATACCCGCTCATCACCCGCTCCCATTCCTCCACCTCCACACGCATCCCTTCCAGCACAGGCAAAGCCTCAGCCCCCAACGCCCCCTTCTTATCCCCCCGCACACACCGCCCCGAGGCCTCGACCAGTTTCAAATACTCCTCCTCCCCCATCTTCCACGCCAGATTCTCTCCCTGCCGCACCTGCCGCTTGCCTTCCACCATCTCCACCACCCGACACACCCCACCCAACCGCACCTTCTCTATCGAAGTCAGCCACTCATCCCGAACGCTCGCCTCACGCGCCGCCTCCAACTCCTCACGCTGCTTCTCATTGGGCCGTCGCGGTGCTTTCGCCACCTTCTCCCGCCCCACACGCGCACACACCCGATCCTGCGCGCTGGTGAAATCACTCTCCGCCAGGCCCTCAGCAATCCCCGCCCGCACCGGATTCAAGTCTACGTAAACCATGCACGCCAACAAGGCCTGCGCGTCCTCAATGCGCTGACACCGAAACCGCCCCTCCCAAAACCGCCCCTTGCAGTCGTCCTCCTTGTTCGCCCGACGCGCGATCTTCTCATTCAAACAACGCATCAACCAGCTCACACTGGCCAGCCGACCACGCCACTTTTCCACCACCTCCGTATTCCCCGCCTGTCGCGCAAGCTCCTCACCTTCAGGTAGCACCGGCGACCCGTCCTCGTCCCGCATCTCCGGAAAAATCGACCGCCACCGCAGCACCACCTCCTCCGCGCTCCAATCCCCCGCCCGCTCCGCATCGGTCCGCAGCACCACATGCAGGTGATTGCTCATCACTGCGTAAGCATACACATCCACCGCAAATTGCTCGCTCAACTCCCGCAAACGCTCCCTCACCCACCCCCGCCGATGCTCGTAGCTGCGACCCGAATACGCATCCTCACCGCACAAAAACGCCCGCCGCACACAGCGGCTCACGCAGTGAAACACCTGCGGAACTGACTCATCAACAATGACTTTGCGGGCTTGCGGCATGGTAGA
>SLCJ01000099.1 GCA_007125835.1 Verrucomicrobiales bacterium
CAGATCGATTTCGATCCCAATCCCGATTTCGACATCGATCCCGATTTTTCGGGTCCGGCTTTCTTGGCTGGTGGGAGGTTGTTGCTGAGGGGCTTTCGGCTGCGACCAATGATCGCAGCCACGCGGGGATGTCTGGGTCGGCACGATTACTGGCGCAAGAGCATCGCTCGGGACAAAACCCTTTCAGGGTAGATTGCTTGCCGTGTTGCCATCCGGGGTAGGGCCATGAACGGCCCAAGCCCGGGCTTTGAAACATATCCCCTTTGGAGATGGAGGGCATGCGGGGATGGGCGTTTCAGGAAAGTGTTTGTGTGAGCGGGCAGGGGGGCTGCTGGGGAATTTGAATGGGTCCTTGATATTCAAATGAAAATTAGACGGCCAATTCTTGTCATTCTTTTATTCCAAATACAACAATTCGAGCCGCAGGAAAAGACGGTCGTGGTGGGCGGGCAGGGGGATGGAGGCGCGGCCATGAGGATCGGTGGCGGGGGTGCCGTGGGTTTCGCTGTCGAAGAGGGTTTGTGACCAGTCGGCGAGGTCGGGCGAGGTGCGGATGACCCAGCGGAGGCCGGGCCTGTCGGGATCGAAGGCGAAGGTGTAGTGGTGCTGATCACGATCAATGGCGGGGAGAAAAGCGGCGGGCGATTGCCCGGGGGCCAGGCCGTAGGCATAGAGCAGCAGGTTGGCCACGCCGGAGGTGCCCTCGTGGCTCGGGTCGCCGGCCGGGTCGTCAGCGGCGAAATGGGCGGCGCGCCAGAGCGGGTAGCTGTCCGCCTCGGCGGCGGGGATGCGCACCCGGATGTCATCGAGGCGCAATTCGTCGCGCGGGCCGCTGGTGCCGGTGACGTGGTGGTAAGTCCAGCGCAATTGAGCGCGTGGCTGCCCGAGCATGGCGGCGGGAAGCGGGTGCGGGCCGATGGTTTGCTCGTCGCCCGCTTGGCTGCTGCGCAGGTATTCTACCTGGGTGTCTCCGGAATGGGTAAGGTCTGTCCATGGCGAATCCGGATCGGGACGGAATTGGAGGCGTATGGCGTAGTGGCGACTGTTCGGAGTGACGGTGCCGCCGGTCCACAGCACTTCGGCGGCGGGTATGTGGCGGGTGTCGAGAGTGGTGAGGGCGGCTCCTAGGTCGCGGCCGCGTCCGGTATTGATGAATGAAACGCCATCGCTTCCCAGCCCGGTGATGCGGGTGCGCGTGGTGAGGCGGTAGGGCAGGCTCAACAAACCAGAGGCGACGTCGACCGCCGCCATATCGTTTTCCGGAACATGATAGGCGAAGGGCAGCGGCGTTTCGAGAGTGCTGTCGTTTTCCCCGCCTTGCAGAAAGAGCAGGTGGTCGGGCATGGAGCCGGCGGGCGCATCCGGCGACCATTCGCTGAAGGCGAGAAACCCGGTGGCGAGGTCGACGGGTTGCGGGTGGATGAGCAGCGGCAGCGGCAGGGTGGCGGGCCCTCCGTGGGTTTGCCCCGGCGAGGTGGCGGTGATCAGGAATGTGCCGCCGCCGTGGCGCAGCGGAGTGACTTCGAGCGTGCCATTGCCGGGGTCGGTGGCAGTGGCGAGGCCGGCCACCGGGGATTCGAGCGCGAGGGCCGGTGTCATATCCGGCGGCCAGGCAAACCATTGTGCCGAATCGAGTGGCGGTGGAATTTCCCCGGCGATCCAGACCACGGAGTCTGGCGTGGCGTGCGGTTCGGGAGGCAGCACCGTGCCCTCGAGTGGCCACACATCGAGGGCGAGGTTGTCGATCCGCACATTGCCCGCCTCGGCACCGATGCCTTGGGAGATTTCAATGCGGACACCGAAATTCGGGTTGTTCCGTGCACCGTCGATTCCGCTGAGGTCGATTTCATGGAGCGCGGGCATCCCCGCCGGAGGCACGAAGGTGCCGAGCGGCTCCCATGCTTCGCCATCCAGGGTGTGGTGAATCGTAAGGAGTGCAGCGCCGTTGTTTGAGCGGCGGGCTTCGAAGGTGAGGTGGTGGGGCTCCAGGCCCGGCGTGGGCAGGGAAAAACGAAGCGTGGTGCCGATGGCGTTGTTGATACGAAGGTGCGAGCCGGTTGGCTCGGTGCGCCGGTTGTTCAGGCCAGCGAAGTCCTGGCCACTGTCGGTCAGGACTTCTGTCTGCGGACCCGGCGTGATGGCCAAAGCCCCTCCGCCGAGTGTGTGGGTGGGCTCGACCACGCTGTCGTTGAATGACCAGTAGTGAGCAGCTGTGGAAAACGGAGCGGGCACAAACACCGCGGTGCGTGCGGGATTGGTTGTGGTTGGCACCTGGATCAAGCTTTCTGTTTCGCCGGTTTCCAACCAATGCGAGAAGACCCACCCGTGATCGGCCAGCGCCTCGATTTCCACCGGCCACGCCGCAAACCAAGTGCCGGTCCACGTGGCGGGACGCCCCGCCGGGATGCCCGATGTGCGTTCGCCATCGATCACCAGTGAATTCACGCGCACGGTGCCCGCCTCGGGCTGCGGTTGGTGGATTGTGACGGTGCGCGTGCCGCCGGTGGGAAAATGGCTCTGCAACTGGCTCCACACATGTGCCGGGCGATTGCTGGCGAAGGTGCGCAGGCGCTGCACATTCGAGCGCCAGGTGGACAAGCTGGTGCCGCGCCCCCAGCGCCGGAAGTGCGGGACAATTTCCTCCTCCAACACGGCTTCCATCTCGTCGGCCAGCGCATGGGCGCGGTCGGCCTGGAAGGTGGTATTGAGGTGGTCGGCAAAGCGATTGCAGAATTCGGCGGTAAAATCCGGGCTCTCCCACAACCCGCGAATGAGCATCTGCGACCACAGGGGGCTGGGATAGCCTGGGGTGGCGTTCTTCAGCCAACTGAACATATCTTGCGAGGCATTCGAAGGGTCGGCTCCGAAGTCAAGATCGAAGGCAATCCACCGCCAGCGTCCATCGCGCCCCGTGGGAGCGGTGGGGTCTGGCGCGCGACGTTCGCGCCAGTAGTCGATGTTGTTCCCCGGCCAGTCTGTATTGGCAATGAAAATATGGATGATGAAATAGTCGATGAAATTCGGGATGTCGATGCGGGCGGTGGCGGCGGCGTAGTTCGCCGGGTCGGCCATCGACTCGTCATGAACGAAGTTCCGTAGGTCGAGGTAGTCCAGGTTGTCGCCGGCCTTGACGCTGGCGTTGTTGTTAAGCAGGTCGACCTTGTCGCGGGGTATCCCGTAACGCCGCTCAAGGTAGCGGGCGTCAACACGCTCTCGTATGTTATGAATCCCCCAGAATTCGCCATTGAGATACATGACTACCGGACGATAGGCCTGCATGTCCACCTCCATGTGCCAGAACAGTTGTTGGAGAAAGGCGTCCTTCATCATTGTCGGCCCCCGGAAATACCAGTCCTGGCCTGAGTTCCGCAGGATCAAACGGCTGAAATCCTCATCCGCGCGGCCGCGCGGGCCGGGGAAGAAGCGGTGTGCAAGCGCGCCGCCGCTGCGGTCGTAAAGCCGGAGCGATTTTTGTGCCAGCGCACGCGATCCGGCACCATGGATGCGGGTAAACACCGGGCCGGCGGCCACGGGATCACCGCCCTCGAAAAATTCAAAATGGGCCGGGCGTTCCCATTCCGCTCCGCGCTGGAAGTAGTTGGCATGCGGGCGACCCCAGGCATCGTTGAGGGGAAACCCGCCCTCGTCATAAATCTTACCCGGGATGTAAATGCCGCGCTCATTTTCAAAGAAATCCGCTGGATCAATCTGGAGAGACACCTTGTCCAGGGTGTGGCGTCCGGTGAATCCGGGGCCAACCCACCATGTGCCACCGGCATCTTCCAAACTCAGGTGGTCCGGCTTGAAAGCGCGCAGACGCAGGACGCGCGCCTTGGGCACCTCGCCAATGGGTTCAGACCATCCGTAATCCCGGTGTATCGAGGCTTCGATGGGATTGGTGCGGATCATGGCGAGCGGCCCGGGCGACCAGGGCTGGGCATTGAGGGTGAGCGGCCCGCTCCATATCGGGTCGCCGGGGCCGGGCAATCGGCCATCGGTAGTGAAGCGGATCACTACATCCGGTTCGGGGTGGATTGCATCGACCACCACCGGATCCGCATACACGCCGGGCGGCACCGAGAAGGACGGCGGCGCAAGCACACTTTCATATGCCGTGGTGGTGTTTGCCGCGCCTGGCGTGGGTTGATCGAAAAAG
>SLCJ01000093.1 GCA_007125835.1 Verrucomicrobiales bacterium
CCGGTGACGTGCCGTCCGAAGACCGTCCCGCCCGCCTCGCCGAATGGCTCAAGGCCGCCGGTTTGTGATTCTCAGGAGCAGCTCCGCTCTCATCCCACCCGCAGAAGTAAAATCACCCCGGCCACGGCGACCACAGCCCCGGCGACGGAAAGCGCCCCGGGACGCTCGCGATCAAAACACACCGCCATGGGAATCATTGCCACGGGGGTGGTCGCCACCACCGCCAACACCAACGCACTCGGTGCCACGGCCAGCGCCCACTGAAATGCCGATACCCCGAGCACCGGACCCGCCAGCGTTGCCGCCAGAAGCCAGCACGAAGCGCCGACCCGCGCTCCCGCCCGCGGCCAGGGCATCCCTCGCCCTAGCCAAACCACGAGCCCCCACGCCAACAGCGCCGGCAGCAAACCACCCGCCACCCGCTGGGCGGCGGCGCTGAATCCGTTCAATGCAATCTCCCCCGCCTCCGCCACCTCAATCGCCCGCCGACTAAACACCGCTCCCACCCCCTGCCCCAAACCGGCGGCAACACCAGCCACCACACCCAGCACGAACGATCCCTGGCGAGGCATACCCGTCGGTTCGCGGCTGGCCACCGCGACAGCCACCCCCGCTAAAATCAACGCCGCCGCCCCCGACTGCGCCGCAGAAAGCCGGGTGCCAAGCCACATCATCTCAAGAGCCGCCGCCCACAGCGGAGCAGAACACAAATTCAACAGCACCGCCAGCCGCGCACCGACTCGCGCATACGCCATGAACAGGGCAATATCCCCGAACCCAAAGCCAATCACACCGCTGATCAACAACCAGAACAACACCTCTCCGTCCAGCGACTCCGGAAACCACAACAGCGTGATCACCCCCATCACCAATGCCGCCAGACCGAGACGCAGCGCGTTCCCCCGCATCGCACCCCAACGGCGCGCGGTATGGCCGCCGGCAATTCCCGACAGGGCAAAAAGAAAAACGGTGAGCAACGAGGGAAACACGGGGAATTGCGCTGGGATCGGAACCGGTGTATGGCGATGCCCACTTTACCCGTCTTCCCCGCAACTGCCATGCAGGAATACCCCCCTCCCTCCACAGTCTGGATCGACGGTCGACTGACCGACGGCCGCTCCGCCGCCGTGCCCGCACTCGACCACTCCCTGCTCACCGGCTTCGGGGTCTTCGAAACCCTGGCCGTGCGCGCGGCCCGCCCGATCGCACCTTCCCGCCACCTCGCCCGCCTCCAATCCTCCGCCGCCACCCTCGGCATCGCACCCCCTCCCGAACAAAGCATCCAAGACGCCATAAGAGCTGTCCTCGATTCATTCCCGCTGCCGGATGCCAGGCTCCGCATCACCCTTACCGCCGGCGACTCGGAGGGCATCCCCTTCCTTGTTTCCGCCCCCCCACGCCTCATCGTCGCCGCCTCGCGACTGCCCGCCCGCCGGGATACCGCAATCCTGGCCACGGCACCATGGCAAAAACACGCCGACGGCGCGCTTGTCGGCATCAAGTCCACATCCTACGGCGATCACGTGCGCTGCGTCCGCCATGCCCGCCAGCTCGGGGCCGACGAGGCGCTGATCCTCAACACCAACGGCCACATCTGCGAAGGCGGATCGAGCAACATCTGGTGGGTGCGCGACCGGGTCGTCCACACCCCACCCGTCAAATCAGGATGCCTGCCGGGCATCACCCGCGGGCTTGTGCTCGAAATCTGCCGACGCGACGGCCTGCATATCCGGGAAACCGAGGCGCACCCCGCCACCTTGCTCGCCGCCGACGAAGTATTTCTCACATCCTCTCTTCGCGACGTCCAAGGCGTCAGCCAAATCGACACCTCGAACCTGCCTCCGGCCCCGGGGGAAATCACCACCCTCCTGCTCAATTCGCTGACCGACTGGCTGGATGCCGACCCGGATCCTTGAATCTGAGCCCACGCCCAAGTCCATCCCAAAAAAAACGACGGCCCCTTGTGAGGGCCGCCGCAGGCTTTGTGAATTCAATGAAAAAGCGGACGCGCCCTCAGTCGTCGCCGGACTCGCCGGACGCATCACCCTCGCCTTGGTCGGCCTCCTCGGGACGCGGCTTGGCTCCGCTGACAAGCATCTTGCGCCCCATCAGCTCCTGATCGTGAAGCACTTCCACCGCCCGGCGCGCCTCGTCAATCGAACCCATCTCCACAAAACCGAAGCCTTTCGAACGCTGGGTGCGGCTGTTGATCGAGATCTCCGCCGACAATACATTGCCCACTCCACTGAATACCTCCTGCAAGTCATCCTCCTTCGCATCGTAGGAAAGATTGCCCACGTAGAGGCGCGGACTGGTCACTTCCACCCTGCGCACCGGACGCGACCTCCGCTCGGAGGAACGGGCATCCCCGCCCGTACCCTCGGAACCATTGGCACGGCTCACCACCGTTTCGCGGGTTACCTTGGACTTGCCACGCTTTGACTTTTTCCCCCCGAGTCCGAAGAAACCCAACACTTTCTCCATGAAAGTGGGCTCACGACGACGTCTCGGAGAGGAACCGGAACGATTGCCGGAGCGTTGCCCGCTACGGCGTCTTGGATTGCGGCTTCTGCGGCCGCGGTTTCCCGCTTGGGAACTGGATACTGGATTGTCTGACATGGTTGGCATGATTTTGGGGTTGGGCGGCGCGCCATCGGGCGGCACCGCGTTGTTTCATGCCATGGAACCACTGGCGGCCCCGCGGAGGCTTCGGGCCTCGCAACAAAAGGGAATTCGGAAAGCGCGGGGGCAAAACCCCACCGAAATACATTCCTTCCGCAGCACACCCATCCTTCAGAATCATCCCTCCAAATGGCATGGTTGTGGCAGCTCCATGGCGCTCGTGCCCCGAGCGCGCCGCACAAGTCCGCCCGGCATGAGCCGGAGCACACGTCACCCGAACATGGACATGCCCAGCCCCACGGCGCACGGAACCCGGTGCAGACAGGGAAAGGGAAACTCGGTCAAATTGGGGGAAACGGTGCATGGAAAAAGGGTGCGGCCACCCTCGAAGCGGGCATACGATACCACGATTGCACGCCGCAGTCTCAATTATTTTTCTTTCCCACCTCAAGTCACAGAATGCCCGGGCACCCAACGCCCCCTCGAAATCACACAATTCCTTCCTTCCCACCTCCCACTTCAGGACCGTAATTTTCCAGTGGCGCGATGCCCGGGTCGTGCGCAAATTGTCCGCACACCGTTTCCCGCAGGCACAGCGGGCTCTTCCCCATGAATCCCCTCCCTTTTCCCGCCCCAACCCGCACACGGATCTCCCACCCGGCCCATGCGCCTGCATTCGCTCTCCCCGCCGCGATCGCCCTCCTTGCCATTCTTGCGTTCGCCCAGGCCCCAGCCCATGCCCAACGCGGAGGCGGCTCATTCGTAGCCATCGACGCCCACTCCACTCACATCCTCGCCCAGCAGAACCACAGCCGCCGCACTCCCATACATGGATATGCCCGCCTCGCCACGGCGGTGGTCACACTCGACTGGTCCACCCGCACGGGTACCGACATGGCACTCGTAATCACCGTCCCCGGCGAGGTCTCGGGAATCGTTCTCAATCCCATGGGCCTCCGGCCGGGGGACCGGATCAGCCTGCGCGACCTCGTCTACTCCGTTGTTCTCGGATCCGACGACGCGGCGGCCATGACGCTGGCCGCCACCGTGGGCCGCGACATGCTCATGCGCCGCCAGCGCAGTGGCGATCCCATTGCCGAGTTCGTGCGCGAAATGAACAACCTCGCCAGACAGGAGGCCATGACCCGCACACGCTTCCTCTCCCCGGTCGCCATTCCGCCCGGCAGACGCGGGGCCGGAAACACCTCCGTCGGCGACCTCGCCCTGCTCGGGCGCTATGCCATGTCCCGCCCCGCCTTCCGCTTCTACTCCAGCCAGCTGGAACGCAACGTCACCATCCAACGCGGCGGCGCAAGCTCCGGCTTCCGCGTCACCAATGCCAATACCTTGGCCTCCACGCGTAACATCGACGGTGTCATGGTGCTGCGCCCCCAGCCCGGCCAGCCGGCCATGGCCCTTCTCAGTGCCCGCCGCCAACCCGAAGTCACCCCACTGGCCGACGGCTCCACCCGCCTCTACCCGCGCCGCGTCGTCGTCG
>SLCJ01000106.1 GCA_007125835.1 Verrucomicrobiales bacterium
CCGCCCCCGACCGCCTCGAATTCGCACGCCTCGCCGCGCTCGACTTCGTCGATTCCCGCCCGCCCGGCGACCGCTTCGCCGTGATCGCCTTCGCCGGGGTCGCTTTCACCATCGCCCCACTCACCGACGACCGCGAAGCCATTCGCTCAACCCTCCTTGACCTCGATACCGACATCGTGCCGGTAGGCGGCACCCGCATCGCATCCGCCCTGGAGACCGCTGCCTCGTTAGTCGAAGGCGAACCGCCGCGCCGCCGCGCCATGCTGCTGTTCACCGACGGCGATGACCTCGAAGGCAACCTCGACCAAGCCATCCGCACATTCAACGATGCCAACGTCTCACTGCTGGCCTTGGGCATCGGCGGCGAAAATGGCGAGCTGATCCCACTCCCGGAAGGTGGATTCGTCAATGACCTCGAGGGCCGCCCCGTCGTCACCCGCCGCGACATGGCCTCCCTCGAACGCATCGCCGCCAACACCGGCGGCGCCGCCCTGCCGCTCAACCGCGCCGACAACCTCCCCATCCTCGCCAGCCAGACCCTCGGCCAAATCGACCGCCTCGATGTCGATACCCTTGAATCCGCAGGCACCGCCGAGCGCTTCCAGTGGTTTCTTTTGCCTGCCCTGCTCTGCCTGATCGCCTCGATGCTGCACCGCTCGCGACTGATCCGTAAGGCCACCGCTCCAGCCAGCGCTCCGCAACCCGCCTCCGCCACCCTCTCCGCCGCCACGGCCGCGGTGTTGTGGCTCGCGCTACCACCCGCCACCGCACCAGCCCAACCAGCCGCCTCACCCGCTGAGTCTCCAGAGGGTCAGGAATCTCCCGCGTTTCCCGACCTCGCCGCAGACGCCCGCGCCCTGCTCCGCGGCACCGAGTCCGCTCGCGCTCGCGCCGCTTACAATATCGGCACCCGACTCTACCAACATGGACGCAACCGCATCGCCGAATCGCCCCAACCCGACCTCGACACCCTGCAGACCACACGCGACGACCTGCGCGACGCCCTTTCCCACCTGGAATACGCCACCCGAACAGCCCCCACATTCGCCGATGCCGCAGACAACCTTGAATCCGCACGCACCGCCCTCGATTTCGTCGAGAGGATGGTCGAGGAACTCACTCCGCCGCCCCCACCCGAGGACCCGCAACCCGAGCCGGACGACGAGCCGGATGACCCCCAGGACGGCGACGAAGACCAGGACCCCCAGCCGGGCGAAGACAATGGCGAAGAGGACGCCACAGACGAAGAAAACGGAGACGACCCGACCGATCCCGGCGACGACGAAAACGGCACCGACGCAGACACCACCCCCGACGACGACGGCCGCCCGGAAGACGGAGAAGACGGTGAAAATGGAGAACCCGGCGACGACCTCGGCGACAGCCCCCCCTCGGACGACGCCTCCACCGGAGACGCCACGCCCGACCACGGCCAGGCCATCGACGGCGCAAACCTGCCCGTCGACGAACAAGGCAACTGGATCCTGCCCGCCGACCCCGCCGAACGCGAACGCGCCCTCGAAGCCATCCGCCGCACCATGGAGCAGCGCGCCGATGAAGACCATACCGTCCGCCTGCCAGAGGACATCCCGCCCCACGAACCCACCCGCCGTAATTGGTAGCTTTCCCTACTCCCCATGCCGTCTGCCCAAACCAAAATCATCGCCCCCGCCCACGCTGCTTTCGGCGTTCGCCTGCGCCTGGCAACGGCTCTTGCCGCAGCACTTCTCATCGTGCTGCACGCCGCGCCGTCCACGGTGCACGCCTCCGCCACCGCACACATCAGTCCCGGCGTAATAGTCGAAGGTCAACAGGCCCTGCTCGAAGTCGAAGCTCCCCGAAATCGGATAGCCAACCAGCCTGACGTTCCCGTGGTCGAGGGGGCCACAGTCACGATCCAATCGTACGCCCGCGCCACGCGCCATGGCGTCGAAACCATCCGCTTCGCTTTCATCGTCACACCGGAGCGGACAGGCACCCTTTCCATCCCGCCCATCCCAATCGGCAACCCACCCGGGGCCATGTCCTCGCCACCCCTTACCCTCGAAGTCCGCCCGCTGGCCGACCTCGGCGACCCACCAGCCGAAAACCGCCGCGCCCACGCGGTAATCCTCCCCGCCCGCGACGATCCATGGTCCGGCCAACGCATCCAGGCACAAGTCCTCGTCCTCGCCGACCCCTCGCTTAGCATACGCCAGGTCAGCCACCCCGACCTACCACGCCAGAACCTCGCCGCCGAACGCTTCGAGGGTCCCCTCTCCTTAGACCTAAACTGGGCCGGACGCCGCTGGCGCGCCTTCGCCTTCACATCTTCAATCACCCCACTCGCCTCCGGAAAAATTGACCTCGGCCCGGCAGAGACCACTCTCACCGTTCTCACCTCGGAGGAAACCCCTGGCTCCCCCTTCCGCCGCACCCGCCAAATTGAGCTGCCCCTACGCACCACACCACGCACCCTTGATGTGAAACCGCTGCCCCCAGGGGCACCCCAAGGTTTCGATGGCATCGTCGGCGACTACCAAATCGATGCACGCTTCTCCCCGCCACCACTCGCCCCGGGCGACCCCATCCCAATCCGCATCACCGTCCGCGGCACAGGTGATGCCAGCCAGCTCTCCTCCCCCCCAACCATCGCCTCCGCGCACTCCGCCGATTGGGAAATCATCCCAGACCGCCGACCCGAAATCCGCAAGGACAGCCTGTCCAATGCGGTCGAAGCCGAGTTCCAGCTCATCCTTCGCGCCAAAACCCCCGGCCTGGAGGAAATACCGCCCTTCCACCTCCCCCACTTCAATCCGGACACCGAATCCTATCAATTGGCTGCCACCGAAATTCTGCCGCTGGATTTCGCCACCGACGTAGCACGGCCCACCGTGCCCGATTCCACCCCCACCCCGCTCACACCAGACACGCCCCCTCAACCTTCAGGACCGGCCACCAGCCCCGGACCTTCAGCCGGCCCTCCCACAGGTATCATCCGCATTCCCGCCTCCCGGCCCGACACTCGCGCCCCCGGCACCCACCCGATTGCCCTTATCCCGGCCATACACACCACCGGGGCCCTGCTCACGGCCTCACTCCTCGCAATCGGTTTCTGGCGGCGATACACACTCAGCCCGCGCGGACGCCACCGCGCCTGGAAACACCAGATGCGCGCCGACCTGCGCAAGGCCATCCGCATCTCTGATCCCGTCGCACGACTGCTCGCCCTCGTGCGCTGGACCGAAAAATGGGCCGCCTCCCCCCACGCTCTCCCCTGCCCACCCCGCGAGGCCGCCACCATCCGCGAATTGAAAACCGCACTCGCCACATGCCGCTACGCCCCGGACCCCCAGCCACCCAAAAAGATCGCTGCCCGCCTGTCCTCACTTCTCGCTCATTCCGCCCCAATCCAAAATTTGCCGAAAATGCAACGTAATCCTTGACATTTTGGGAAAACTGGGCATCATTCACTCTATCCCATGCATTTTCACGCATGAGGATGAAGACACCAATCCAACCATAATGACCATGAAACTGAAAGCACTCGTGGCTGCGCTTGCCGCCGCAGCCGTTTCCACAGCCTACGCCGGCCCTGTCGGCACCGCCAAAACCATCGTTACACCGCCACCCCCCGCCCCCATCGGCTGCACAGCCTTTGATGGCGGCCTGACGGTCAACCCCTATGCAGCCTACTTCATTCCCGATTCCGGAAGTGATGAGTTCGGCGGCGGTCTCTCCGTCGACTACTTCTTCACACCCGTCGTCGGAATTTCCGGCTTCGCTCAGTGGGGTGCCTTCAGCCAGGTGGTGCACAACTACGGTGCCGACCTCGTCCTGCGCTACCCGATGACTGGCCCCTGCATCGCCCCCTACGCCTTCGGCGGAGCCGGCGTGCACACCAACTCGGAAACCGAGTTCATCGGCCGCCTTGGAGCCGGCATCGACCTGCGCCGCGCCGAATGCGGCCGCGGCATCTTTGCCGACTGGGCCTACACCTTCGCCGGTGGCGATCTGGACGACTACCAAGTTGTCCGCCTCGGCGTCAAGCTGCCCTTCTAATCCAAGCAGCTCGAGTTCACACTCAAAACAAAAGCCGACGGGCGTTCGCCCG
>SLCJ01000109.1 GCA_007125835.1 Verrucomicrobiales bacterium
TCCTCCTCCGGCTTCGCCACAAATCCCGGCAGCCTCACCGTCGGCGACGCAAATTCCCGCAAATCATCCTCAATATCCGGAGCCGGCGCACCAAGAAAAACCAGCTCCGCATCGCGCAGCGCCAGCTTTTTCCATGCGCGCAAAATCACATCCACCCCTTTGCGCTTGCACACCGACCCGGAAAAAACCAGCCGAAACCGCGATGGCGGCTCCCCCACCTGGAACCGCCCCACATCCACACCCCGCCCAATCAGGAATAACTTTTCGGCGCTAACCCCGGCGCGAAGAAATGATTCCGCCGATGCCTGCGATTGCACCAGGATCAAATCCGCAAGCGCATACTCAGTGAGCACCTGCTGTCGTGTCACCTCCCCTCCGTCGCCCGCGCCGGAAAGCGCGCGCTCCCGCTCCGCCCGCGTGTAATAGGGTTTTCGTCGCCCTTTGTCGCGGTGCCAGGTCGGAATGTCCAGCACACTGGGCACACCCCGCCTTCGCGCCTCGATCATCGGCAGGCGCGCCTCGCCGGACCACCCGTGAAACAAATCAAACTCTCCACCGCGCAACCACGACGCCGCCTTCTCCTGCACCGCGCGCTTGCGCTCAGCCATCGCCTGGTCAAACACACGCCCCGGCCACACCCCCGCCAGCCGCGACAGATGCCACCGCAGCGTCCGACACCCAATCCCGCGCAGCCGCTCGTCCTCCACGGCAAACCCAACCGCACCCCCGAGAATCCCGGCGCGCTTCATTGCGAGAATCGATTCCGACGAGGTCGCGCCGAGTCCATGGCCGCCGATCACCGAGGCAATCGCATACAGGACGCGACCCGGAAGCTCCTCCGCAGGTGGGGCCTGCGGAGGCTCCCAGGGGATGTGCTCCTCGGTCATGTCGTCCGCCAGTCGGTTTTGTTCGCTCCCAAATTCCTGTGAGCCCATCAAAGATCAGCCGCGATCTCCTTGATGAATTCGCGCAATGGCGGACCCAAGTCTTTGCGCCGCAGCCCGAACTCAATGTTGGTTTTCAGGAAATCAAGCTTGTTACCAATGTCGTAGCGCTTGCCCTCGAAGCGCAGTCCGAACATTGCCCTGCACTCCAGCATCCTCGCCATCGCATCGGTGAGCTGGATCTCGCCATTGCGTCCCGGAGGTGTGTGGTCGATGTGCTCGAATATCTCCGACGTGAATACATATCGCCCGGCGATCGCCAGGTCCGAGGGCGCGTCCTCGACCGCCGGCTTCTCCACCAATTGCTCCAATTGCAGCAATCCCGGCTCGATCTCGCTGCCGCCCACCACGCCGTAGCGGTTCACTTTCTCACGAGGCACCTGCTCCAGTCCCACCACCGGCCCTTGGAAGCGCTCGAATACACTCAACAACTGCCGGGTGATCGGCGGTGCCCCCTCGCGGGCGCCAATCAGCGTGTCGCCCAACAACAGCGCGAAAGGTTCGTTGGCGCAAAAACTTCGGCCGTAGCGTACCGCATCGCCCAGGCCGTTCAGCTCTTTCTGCCACACGAAATGGATGTTGGCCAGGTTGGTGATCCGCCGCACTTCCTTGAGCAGCTCTTCTTTGCCCTGTGTGGCCAGTTCGTCCTCCAGTTCGAAATTGCGGTAGAAGTGCTCTTCAATCGCCCGCTTGCTTTTGCCGATCACCATCAGGATATCCGTAATCCCGGAAGCCACCGCCTCCTCCACCACATACTGAATTGTCGGCGTATCGACAATCGGCAGCATTTCCTTGGGCTGTGATTTTGTCGCGGGAAGAAACCGGGTGCCGAATCCGGCGGCGGGTATCACGGCTTTGCGTACTCTCTCTGTCATGGCAGAGCCAACTGTCCCGAATCACCCGCCTGCCGCAACGCCTTTCTCCCGACCCACATCGACCACCGGACGAAACCGGAACTCCGCGCTGTATCGACCCCCCGCCTTCGCACGACAGCAGGCTAGGCAAGCGCATGCCCGCCGTATCACGCGCGCCCGCCGGATCACCAGCCCGCACCCCGGGCAGAAATAGGCATAGGGTTTATTCATCTGCCGCCGCGGCAGGGCGAGGCGGTGACGCGCTCTTTCCCCCGGGATGCCCAACTCCGCGCAGACCTCACGCCATTCCGGCCCATGAGCTGCAATCCTGCGTCCAAAGGCCCGCCTATGGGCCACCAGATGGGCCAGCTCGTGCTTCAACGTGCGCACGACCTCCTTGTGCCCTCCCACATCCACAAGCCGCGGATTGAGCCGCACTTCGGACGCACCGTATACCGCCTGCCCCGCCGTGCTGCTCAGCTTGCGATTCCACACCACCGAAACCCGCGCCGCCAGCTCATGCTCGCCAATGCTCATCAGAAAACAACTCGCCATCGCCGTCAGCCTGGCAGCACAGCGCACAACGCCTCCAGGCGCGGGCCCGGCATCTCCGGCATCTCCGCCCATCCTGCGGTCTTCAGCTTGGCCGACCCCACTCATTCCCCACCCCGATCTCCCCTGCGTCCCATCAACCGCGACAACAATTCGGGCAGGCGCCGCACCGCCGCCATCTCGCGCTTTGCCTGGCGCATCGGCTGCGCCGGAAAACCCATGTAATACCCCGGCTCGGCAATATCCTTTGTCGCCCCGGCCATGCCCATCAACACCACCCGGTCCCCAATCCGCAAATGCCCCGCAGCGCCGGCCTTCGCCGCCACCGTCACATAATCACCCAGCACCGTGCTGCCCGCGATGCCCGCCTGCGCCACGAGGATGCAATGCCGCCCGATCACGCAATTATGGCCAATCATCACCTGGTTGTCGATCTTCGTCCCCTCGCCCACCACCGTTCGTCCGAACCGCGCCCGGTCAATCGTCGTCCCTGCTCCGATTTCCACATCGTCGCCAATTTCCACAATCCCCACCTGCGGGATCTTACGGTGCTTTCCTTCCACAGTATCAAAACCAAACCCGTCCGCTCCAATCACCGCGTTGCAATGCACCACCACGCGATCTCCCAACACACATTCCTCGCGAACGCTTGCATTGGCATGGATATGACACCCCGCCCCCACCTTCACACCGTCGCCGAGAAAAGCGTTCGCCTCCACCCTCGTCCCCTCGCCCAGCACCACATCCTCGCCCACGAAGGCTCCGGCACCGATCCACACCTTTTCCGCGTCAAATTCCGCACTCTCCGCCACCGTGGCCGCGGGATGCACGCCGAATTTTCGCGCACGCGGTGGCGGCGAAAATTTCCCCACCAACGCTCCAAAAGCGGCCGAGGGATTCTCCACCTCGATAAACACTGTCCCGATTGGCAGACCATCCAACCCAGGAGGCACCAAAACCGCCCCGGCACACGTCCGCGAAAGCTGGCTCATATACCGCGCGTTGTGAAAAAAAGACACATCGCCGGGCCCGGCTTCGTTTAAGGAAGCAACACCCGAAATCACCGTGTCACCGCCGCCCGCTCCACCCCGGAACGTGCCACCCACCATATCCGCCAACTCTTGAATCGTCATCATACGCACAACCTTGGGGGAATGCCCGGGCTGGTGCAAACAGAGATTGCAAACAAACGCCGAAGCGCTTCATTTCCCAGCGATGAAACTCCGATTCCACCACTTGGTCCTGCCCTTGCTCATCGCCCTTGTCGGCAGTGCTTCGGCGCAACTCGAAATCCGCCGCACCGGCTCGTTCGACGTCCACCTCGACCCCTTCGGCGGACCCAACGGAGCCGCCGCCGCCGCCGAAGTATGGAACCACCTCATGCAAAGCGGATCCATCGTCCGCGCCTCCGGCCCGCGCAATGCCTACGTCGTCCGCGCCAACACCCAAGGAGCCGCCATCAGCGGACTCGCCCTCGACCCATCAGGTCGGCAACTTTTCGCCCGCAGCTATACCAGCCGCAACCTCTCGGAAAACAGCCGCGACTTCGCCCGCGACCTGCTCACCGCCATCACCGGGGCCACCGCCGCACCCGAAGGCACCATCGTCTTCACAGGCGGCACCGGACGCTCCCGCGAGCTGTTCGCCGTCAGCCCGGATGGCTCGGACCTCCGCCAACTCACCCGCGACAACAACCTCAACGTCAGCCCCGCCCTCTCACCCGA
>SLCJ01000330.1 GCA_007125835.1 Verrucomicrobiales bacterium
AGGACGAGGACGCGTTCGTTGCGGAGTTCGAAGTATTTGATGACGGCGAGGGCTTCGAACGTTTTGCCGAGACCGACGCTGTCGGCGAGGATGCAGCCGTTGAATTCGAGAAGCTTGTTGATCGCGCCTTTTGCACCGTCGCGCTGGAATGAGTAGAGCATTTTCCAAACCTCCGACTCCAGGAGTGTGGTGCGTTTGAGCGCGTCATCGATATCCTTGGAGCCTTCGAGTTCGTCGCGGAAGAGATGGAAGAGGGTGAGGAAGTAGATGAATTGGGGTGGATTTGGCGAGGCGAGGCGATTGAGGTAGGTGAGGACTTCTTCCCGCACGTCTTTGGATAGGGAATCGTCATCCCAGACTTCATCGAACCATTTTTTGAGATCCTTGCGGTCGCGATTGGAATCGACGACGAGGTTCAGTTCGACGTTGCTGTTTGTGCCGAGACCCAACCCGGGGACGGTGAAGTTCGAGCTTCCGAGGATCGCACTGGATGCGTTGCCGTTTTCGATGTGGTAGGCCTTGCCGTGGAGAAAGTTGGATTGGCGGATCGAGCGGATTTCGACCATGCGTTCGATCCACTCGGCGCAGGCCTTGGCGGCGGGGCGCTGAGTAAGGGTCTTGGCGATGGTGATACCGTGTTCGGTGAGCTTGAAATTCGCCTTCGATTTGTCGCCGCGATCAATTTCGGTGACGAACGAGGGTTCGCCGAAAAGGAACCGGAGTTTGGCGGCGGATTCGAGCTGGGAGGCCAGTGCCTCGTAGGCGTGAACGGTGAAATAGGCGGAAACAAATGAGAGATGGCTGCCTGGCTGGATCTCGGTCTTCAAGAAGTCGCCGACAGTTCCGCGATGGGGCCGGTTGTCCCGCAAGGAGGAATTCGAGAGTGGGCCGGGAGGAGGTGGCGGGGCGGGCATCATGAATGTTGGATCTGGAACTCGGAGAGGGAACGAGGTGGAAAAGGCGGAACACCTACCGGGATCGGTGGATCAAGGCGGCGTATTCTCCACCTGAAGGGAATGGGTGAAATTCCCTCTGTAGATGGATTATGCCAGTAGGGGCAATCCAGTCAAGCCGTTCCCCTTCACGGGGTCAATCTCTTCCGAATTGCAGGCAAGAACCCCACACCTCCCTGCGCAAAAAAGCCTTCCCTAAAAATGTGGGCCCGGAGGGATTCGAACCCTCGACCAAAGGATTATGAGTCCTCTGCTCTAACCGCTGAGCTACAGGCCCGTGGGGGGAAAGGGGAAAAACGGGGAATAGAAAGAAAAGGCAGGCGGGATGGGGTGGATGCAAAAACGCCGCCCTGGGGCCGGGGGGCCGGGCGGCGTTCTCGATGGGGTGGGCTCCGGCTTGGTCCCGGAGGGAAAACGCGCGCTTACTCCCCGCCTTCGGGTTTCTTCTCGCGTATGACTTCCGGTTCGGCGGAGGCGGCACCTTCTTCTTCGGGGGTGCCTTCGGTTTCGTCAGCGACTTTCGGTTCGTGGATGATGATGAGCACGGACTCTGGGTCGCCGGTGGCGCTGACGCCCTCCGGCAGTTTGAGATCGGCGATTTTGATGGCGTCGCCGATTTCGAGGGCGCTGATGTCGACGACAATGGTTTCGGGAAGGTCTTTCGGCAGGCAGGAAACCTCGACGTTGAAGTGGACGAGGTCGAGCACGCCGCCGCCCTTGACGCCAGGGGCGGAGCCAGTGGTTTCGATGGGCAGTTCGGCGGTGATGGCCTCGTTGGCGGAGACGGCCAGGAAGTCGGCGTGGAGGATCGCGCTGGTCATCGGGTCGTGCTGCACGTCCTGGATCAGGGCCAGGGTTTTGCGGCCTTCGATGTCGAGGTTGACGAGGATGTTTTCGGAGGCGCTGTGGTGGAGGAGGTACTCGAATTCGCGGGCGTTGACCTTGATGTTCTCGTTCTCGGTGGTTTTTCCGTAGACGATGGCGGGGATGAGCCCTTCGCGGCGCATGAGCTTGAGGGCGCCGGTGCCGGAGCGGCGGCGATGGGTGGCTTGGAGCGTGTTGGTATCGGCCATGGGATGCGGTGGGTAGAGGGAAGACAGGCTGTGCCGCGCGCTGCGGGGAGCAGCCGGGATTTGCCGGGCGGGTAATTTAGGCGTTCCCGGTTTTTTGTCAATGCCGGGTCGCCTTTATCCCAACTCGCTGGAAAATCTGGCAGAATGGAATGCGGGCAGGGCTGGGGAAGTGCCGCTGCGCGGGCCGCAACAGAGCCGGGAGCTGATTCACTGCCGCCCGCCCAGTCTCAGATTTTGAACAGGCTGGTCACCGACTCGGCATTGTTGATGCGCTCGATGGCGGCGGCGAGCAGGGGGGCGATCCGCAGCGGTTTTACCTTGGGCCCGTTGGCCATGGGTACCGTGTCGGTGCAGATTAGCTCCTCGATGACGGATTCGGCAAGGCGGTTGTGGGAAAGTTCGGTGAGCACGGCGTGGGTCACGCCGGCGTAGATGCGCCCTGCACCCTGCTGCTTGAGGATGCGTGCGGCGGCGGTAAGCGTGCCAGCCGTCTCGGTCATGTCGTCGACCAGCAATACGTCGCGCCCGCAGACGTCGCCGATGACATTGACGGCCTCGACTTCGGTGGCCGAGACACGGTGTTTGGCGACGATGGCGAGGTCGGCCCCGAGCGCTTCGGCGTAGGCACGCGCCATTTTCACGCCGCCGACATCGGGAGAAACGACGGTCAGGTTGGATTCGACGCCCTTGTCGCGCAGGTAGCGGATGAGCACCGGCGCGGCGTAGAGATGATCGACCGGGATGTCGAAGAACCCCTGGATCTGCGCGGCGTGGAGATCGACCGTGAGCACGCGGTTGACGCCGGCGGCGGTGAGCAGGTTGGCCACCAGCTTGGCGGTGATCGGCACGCGGGGCTGGTCCTTGCGGTCCTGCCGGGCGTAGCCGAAAAACGGGATCACGGCGGTGATTTGCTGGGCGCTGGCGCGGCGCGCGGCGTCGACCATGATGAAAAGCTCCATCAGGTTGTGGTTACTGGGCGGGCTGGTGGGTTGGATGAGGAAAACGTTCTGGCCGCGGATATTCTCGTTGATCTTGACAGCCGTTTCGCCATCGGGAAACGCTTCGACGCGCACGTCGGCGAGGTTCATTCCCAGCTCGGAGGCTATGTCCTGGGCCAGCTTCGGGTGGGCGCTTCCGGAAAACAATTTCATCGTGCGGGATTTATGCCGCCGATTCGCCTCTTTGTCGAGTCCCGCTTGTGATTTTTTTGTCGACCCGGCCATCCGCCGCCCGGACGCTCTGGATTTGTCGATTGACTTGGAACATAGTTTCCGCTAAAAATTTCCGGTATGTGGACGATGAAGGAGATGGATCGCAGCCAGCGTCCGCGCGAAAGGATGCAGGAGCATGGCCCGGAAGTGTTGTCGGATCAGGAATTGCTCGCCCTGCTGCTGCGAACCGGTAGTTCAACCGAGGATGTGATGCAGCTTGCGCGCCGCATTCTCTCCGAAGCGGGGTCGGTGGGGAATCTTTCGCGGCTTTCGGTGCGTGAGCTGCAGGAGCACAAGGGGGTGGGGCCGGCCAAGGCCTGCGAGCTGGCGGCGGTATTCGAGTTGGGGCGGCGCGCGGCGCGCGAGAAGTGGAGCAAGCAGAAACTGGATTCGCCCGAGGCGGTGCATGAATTGATGGCCGCCGAGATGTCGGGCCTGCGCCAGGAGACGCTTCAGGTTCTGCTGCTCGACACCCGCCACCGCCTGATGCGGCGGGCGAATGTGTCCACCGGCAATGTGAACGAAGCCATTGCCGACCCGCGTGAGATCCTGCGTCCGGCCATCGTCCACAATGCCTACGGCCTGATCCTCGTGCACAACCACCCCTCCGGCGATCCCACCCCCTCGCAGAGCGACCGCACGATGACCCGCTCCATCGCCAGCGCGTGCCAGTTGATGCGCGTGTCGCTGGTGGACCATGTGATCATCGGCACCCCCTCCCCCGACCACCCCGCCTTTTTCTCCTTCCGGGAGGCCGGGCTGCTGTAGGAAGGTGGCCGGGGTGAAGGGTTGAGTGGGATGGCAGGCACTTTGGTTGAATCTGCGCCTG
>SLCJ01000366.1 GCA_007125835.1 Verrucomicrobiales bacterium
ACCGACCTCGACGCAGTAGCGGAGGTGGCGCGTGCCCATGGCATCCCACTCATTGCCGACAGCACGTTTTCCACTCCGTGCCTGACCCGCCCGCTCGAGCACGGGGCCGATATCGTCGTGCATTCGCTGACCAAGTGGTTTGGCGGCCAGGGCACGGGCATAGGCGGCGTGGTGGTGGACTCCGGAAAGTTTCCCTGGGGCGCAGGCAAGCATCCGCTTTTCGACCGGCCGGACACCAGCTACAATGGCATGCGCTGGGGGCACGACTTACCCGAGCCGCTCGCCCCGCTCGCCTACATTTTGAGAATGCGCACCGTGCCGCTGCGCAACCTCGGGGCGTGCATTTCGCCTGACAATGCGTGGCAGTTTCTGCAAGGTATCGAGACGCTTCCCCTACGGATGCACAAGCACTGCGAGAACGCGCTGGCCGTAGCGCGCCACCTTCAGGCGCATGACAAGGTAGAGTGGGTCCGTTTCCCGGGTCTGCCCGAGGATCCCATGTACGAGCTGAACGGCAAATACATCAAGGGCATGGGCGGATCGATGGTGGTCTTCGGCATCAAGGGGGGCATCGATTCGGGGCGACGTTTCATCGACAGCCTCGAAATGTTCTCGCACCTGGCCAACGTCGGCGACGCCCGTTCGCTGGCGATCCACCCGGCTACCACGACCCACAGCCAGCTCAACAGCGAGCAGCAGGTCGCGGCGGGTATCGCCCCCGAACTGGTCCGCCTGTCGATCGGCATCGAGCACATCGACGACATCCTGGGCGACCTCGACCAGGCGCTCGCAGCGGCGGTGCGGTAGGAAGCCCACTGTGGGCGCGAAATTCCGCTTTCGATATGGCCGTGAGTGCGTAGAGTCGCCGTCATGAACGAAAGTGAATTATGGAAATGGGCGCACGGTCGCCTGCGCGATCTCGTGGCCTATGAACCCGGCCGCCCGATCGACGAGGTGGCTCGTGACCTAGGCCTGGATCCTTCCTCGGTCGTCAAGCTCGCCTCGAACGAGAATCCGCTCGGGCCGTCGCCTGCGGCCGTTGAGGCCATGCGGCGGGTTGCCGGGCAGGCCCACATCTATCCCGATGGCGGTGGCTGGGCCCTGCGTCAGGCCATCGCTGCAAAGCACGGGCTCGACATGGCGAATGTCGTGCTCGGTAACGGCTCCAATGAGATTATCGAACTTCTCGGGCATGCCACCCTGGCTCCGGGGCGCAACATTGTCACCGCCGACCATGCCTTCGTCGTCTACAAGCTGCTGGCCACGCTTTTTGGGGCCAAAACGGTGGAGGTGCCCGACCCCGGTTTCCGGCACGACCTCGACGCCATGGCCGACGCGATCAACCCGGAGACGCGCCTGGTATTCATCGCCAATCCGAACAATCCGACCGGCACATTGGTCGGACAGGAGGAGATCGACCGCTTCATGGAGCGCGTGCCCGGGCATGTGGTAGTGGTTTTCGACGAAGCTTACTTCGAATTCCTCGACACGCCGCCGGACACGCTGAAATATGTGCGCGAGGGCCGTCCGGTCATCGTGCTACGCACTTTCTCAAAGATCCAGGGGCTGGCGGCGCTGCGGATCGGTTACGGCCTTGCGCCTGCCGACCTCGCCGGGGTGCTTCAGAAATGTAGGCAGCCTTTTAACGCCAATGCCGCCGCTCAGGAAGCGGCTCTGGCGAGCCTCGCTGACGAGGCGCACCAGCTTCGCACCAAGGAAAACAACGACATGGGCCTGGATTATTTCCAACGCACCTTCGCCGAGATGGGGCTCGAGTTCGTGCCCAGCGTGGCGAATTTTGTGCTGGTGAAGGTGGGTGCCGGTCGCGAGGTTTTCGATGCCATGATGCGGCAGGGCGTGATCGTCCGCGCCATGGACGGATACAAGCTGCCCGACTGGATCCGCATTTCCGTGGGCCTGCCTGCGGAGAACGAAAAGTGCATCGAGGTGCTGCGCAAAGTGCTTGAAGAGCGTGATTCCGGAAAATGACTGAGGAAGATGTCATCGTAGCAGTGGCCACGCCGCCGGGCGTCGGAGCCCTGGCTCTGATCCGCTTGTCCGGGCCCGGGGCCCGCGATGTGGCAGGGCGCGTTCTGAAACCGGCGGCGGGAAAATCAGCCCCCTGGAAGGCGCGCTTCGTGCGCCGGGTGGTGGCGGTGGATGCCGCCGGCGCAGAGATTGACGACGGGATAGCGGTTTGTTATGATGCGCCGCGGAGTTTCACCGGAGAGGATGTGGTTGAGTTCACTGGTCATGGCGGCGTATTGGTCGTGCAACGGGTGATGGAGGCGTTCGAGGCGGCGGGAGCCCGTGCCGCAGGACCCGGCGAGTTTTCCCAACGGGCGTTTCTCAACGGGCGAATGGACCTTACCGAGGCCGAAGGGATCATGGACCTGATCCAGGCGCGCACCGATCTCGCCCTGCGCGCCGCGCGACGGCAGATGCATGGGGCCCTGCGCGAGGAGGTCGAGGCTCTTCGCGCCGCCGCGGTCAAACTGACCGCACACTACGAGGCCTGGCTCGATTTCCCCGAAGAGGGCATCGACCCCGACACCGGACGCGCTATGCGTGCCCGCATGATCGAACTCGCCGTTGGCATCGCCTCGCTTTTGGAAACCGCCGCCCGTGGCCGCATCCTGCGCGATGGCTTGCGCCTGGTGATTGCCGGGGCTCCGAATGCCGGCAAATCAAGCATCCTCAATTGCCTGCTCGGGTTCGAGCGTGCGATCGTCAGCCCGGAGGAGGGGACCACCCGCGACACTGTCGAAGAGATGCTGAATCTGGGGGGCGTGCCCGTGCGGTTGATTGACACCGCCGGCCTGCGCCAGGCGGACCAAGGCATCGAGCGGATGGGAATCGAACGCACCCAAGCCGCCATGACCGACGCCGATTTGGTTCTCGAAGTGGTAGACGGCACCCGGCCACCTCAAAGCGTCCGACGCGTCGATGCGGAACCGGAGAAATGCCTGCTCGTGATCAACAAGGCGGACCTGCCCAGCCACCCTGGATGGGACGAGGCCGAGGCTGACTGCGAAGCCTGCCGGGTGTCCTGCGTCACCAGGCATGGCCTCGATGCCCTCGTGGCAAGGCTGCGGGACACCGTGGTTCCAGGCTTGTCCTCCTGGGAAGACAACCCCGTGGCCATCAACAGCCGCCACCAACGCGAGCTGGAACGCGCCGCCACCGCACTCCGCGCCGCTATCGATCTTTTCGATGGCGGCGGCGAACCGGAACTCGTCGCCGAAGAACTGCGCGAAACCCTCGACGCCATCGGCACCGTCGGCGGTCGTGTCGACGCCGAGGAAATCCTCGGCGCCATCTTCGGCACATTCTGCATCGGCAAGTGAACGAATCAAACATCAATAATCATCACAATAATTGCCTGCCAAAATTAATTTGAAATTTTCTGCGGGGATGCGATGATTTTGCAAGCTCAAGCCGAAACCCAAGCCAGAAAGGAAGAATCCGACATGCCGAATTTGCGCCAAAATATTGTAACTGAGGGGGTTCCTCAGGTGTTTCACTGTGTGAGTCGTTGTGTTCGACGGGCGTTTCTGTGCGGGGAGGATGCGTATTCGGGTCGAAGCTACGTGCATCGGCGGGGGTGGGTTCGGGACCGGTTGCGGGAGTTGAGCGAGCATTTTGCGGTGGATGTGTATGCCTACGCGGTGATGAGCAATCATCTGCATGTGGTGTTGCGCACGGATGCGGAGTGGGCGGGGGATTGGAGCGCGGAGGAAGTGGTGCTGCGTTGGCGGTCGATATTTCCGGAGGTTCGGGATGAGAACGGGGCTCCGGTGCTGCCTGAAGGTGAGGAACTTTCGCGGCAGGCGGGCAATGCGGAGGTGGTGGAAAAGTGGCGGGGACGACTTGCCAGTGTAAGTTGGTTGATGCGTTGCTTGAATGAGAAGATTGCGCGTCGCGCGAACAAGGAGGACGACTGCAAGGGTCGGTTCTGGGAGGGGCGGTTTCGGTGTCAGCGGATTGATGACGCGCAGGCCTTGCTTGCGTGCATGGTGTATGTGGACTTGAACCCGGTGCGGGCG
>SLCJ01000295.1 GCA_007125835.1 Verrucomicrobiales bacterium
GGCATCCCGGTGGTGCCGGGGCAGCAGGTGCCGAGAGGGCGGCTGTTGGGCAGGCTTGGGCATGCGCAGGGTTCGACTTTCGCGCACCTGCACTTCGAGGTGCGGGAGGGTCTTTTTGTGGAGCCGGGCCCGGGTTACACAAGCCCCGATGCGGCCCCGCTCAACCGGGTCGATCCCGACGAGTTTCTCCGCGAGCGCAGCGCGGGAGGTGGCCGGGCGGCGGCTTCGCGTGTCGCCAGCCTCGTCCGAGGGCTTCGTGTGAGCGGCGAAAACGGGCCGTGAAAAGCAAAGAGGGGAGGTCCGCCGCGGCGGCGGATTGGGCAGGACTGTCAGGAGACTGCGGCAACGCCGGACACACTACCGTTGCTGCATTCCTGCCCTGGCGGGGTTCGCGCGCAGACGTTCCGCAGCCCCTGACAGCGGCAAAAGATCGCACCGATTCGTTTTTTTTCCCCCGGAAAGTCGAAATTTTGGAAAAAAAGTCGGGAAATGCGAAAAATTCGATTGTCATCAGGCCTTGGGCAGACTAAACCGTATGCAGGATCATAAAATCTGCCCTTGCCAGCACATTGCACAGGGCTTATCCATTCCCCGCGAGACAATTCCTCAACGCCCATGAAAGTTTCGGACATCATCACTTTAGTCGCCGCCTTGGTCGGTGTAGCCGCGATTTGGTTTTCGTATCAGGCATGGGAGGCCTACGCAGGTCAGCCCTTTGCCAGCGAGCAGGACCGGGCTCGCGGAGTCGCCGAATACCGGGGCCCGTCTACCCAGACACGCAGCCCGCTCATTCCGACCCGCATCAGCCGCACCAACCAGCTTCAGGTCGAGACCGAAACGCGCACGCAAATCGAAAGCGAGATCGCCGGCTTAGTCAGCCAAGTTGATGAATTGGATGCCTCGAATCAAGTTCTGGCAGAGGAAATACTTGCTGCCACCACCCGCCGCCAGACTTTGGAAGATACTCAGCGCGACAAGCGGGCCGAACTCAACCGCAATCAGGAGCGGGTTCGTGAATTGAGTGAGGCACTGGTGGCCACGGGAGAACCGCAGGAGTTGCGGGGCCGCGTGCAAGACAATGTCACCCGCTTGCGCCAGGCGGATGAGGATCTGGTCACTCAGCGCAATCTTCTCGAAGAAACCATCCGCCGCCGCGACAATCAGGAAGAAAGCTTGGAGTCGCTGCGGCAGACGGCGCGCATGCAGGCCTCCGGTCAAATGGATCCCTCATTCTCTTCTACGATCCGCGAGGTGTATGGCCGCTGGGGATTTGTGACAATTGGTGCGGGGGCCAACCAGGGAGTGAATGCACGCACGGCACTTGAAGTGGTGCGCGGTGGCGAGGTGGTCGCAGCTCTTCGGGTCTCGACGGTCGAGCCGACCAGTGCGGTGGCAGCGATCGAGCCGGGCTCCCTTCAGGAGGGCGTTACTTTGCGTCCCGGCGACCAGGTCCGGGTTTCCCCCGAGTCGGTGCCATCGCCTGAGCAAGCCGCCAACTGAGAATTTGACTCGAATCTGAATCACCACATTAACCCACTTCCCACATGGCCAAGACCCTAGTCCTTTTCATCGCGCTTGCCGTCACAGCGGTGGCGGCGTTCTTCAGTTTCACCAATCTGGGCAACATGAAAGAGGAGCGCGTCCAGATCGCGAGCCTCGAAAGACAGATTGACTCCCAGTTGCAGGCAATCGATTCGGGACGCACCCAGCTTGCCGAAACGAGGGAGCGCCTCAATCAGGCTCGTCAGACCAGTGGTGAGCGGATTGCCGACAGGGATTCTCTGACTGGTGCGATCGAGCGGATTACCCGCGAGATTGCCAGCCTCGACGAGCAGATTGCCGAACAGCAGGAGCAGATTGACAACTATGAGGGTGTGATCGCCGAATTGCAGGAGTTTTTCCGCGACATGGAGGTCGACAACCTCGAGCAGCTCAACGACATGATCAACGAGCTTGCCCAAGATCGTGTGGCCCGCGAACGCGAGGTAGCCGAGGTGGAAGCCGCTATCGAGGCTGCGAATTCCGATATTTCCCGTGTGGAAGGGCAAATTGCCACCGCGCGCCGCGGTCTCGCGGACCGTTCCGCCGGGATTCAGGTCAACACCCGCGAACCATTGGTTGTTGCTGTGAACAACGACTGGGGATTTGTGATTATCAACGCGGGCACCCGCGAAGGCTTCAGGGCCGAGAGTTCGCTGCTCGCTAAGCGCGGCGATCGCTTTATCGCCAAGCTCGCAGTGACATCGATTACAGACAACCAGATCGTTGCCGATCTCGTTCCAGGGACGCTTGTCCGCGGTGCTAGCTTGCAGCCTGGGGACCGTGTGATCCTTGAAGAGCCCAATCCCTGAAACCGAAGGACTCTATCGGCCTGGCACCCCCCCTGTTGAAGCATGATCAAACGGTTGGTCTGTCGTCTCTGCCTTGGGCTGTCCCTGTTTGTGGGGGTAGCTGCTTTCCTGCCGTCCTGCCAGTCGGCGGCGGCCCCGACCCGTAAGGGACCGCAGGCCTCGTCGCCCACAATTCCCTGGGACCGCCCCAGCGCACGCCACTCCGGAGGCCCCCTCGGCTCCATGTTGCCGCGCCAGAACTGAGCAATGGGCGGCCCATGAAAGCGCTGGACCCACTGGCGGTTTCGCCTTCGGTAGTCCTCTATCGGCCCGAAATTCCCCACAACACGGGAGCTGTGGGCAGGCTGTGCCTGGCCACGGGCGCCGCCCTCCACCTGATTGGGCCCTTGGGGTTTTCGCTTGACGACAAGTGGGTTCGGCGGGCTGGCCTCGACTACTGGAACGAAGTGAATGTGCGCTGCTGGCCCGATTTGGACGCCCTGCGCGCGGGACCTGCGAAAGGGAGGCGGATGTGGTTTTTTTCCACCAAAGCTGATGTGTCGCTCTGGGAGATCCGCTTCGAACCGGATGATTTTCTGGTGTTTGGTCCGGAATCCCGTGGCCTTCCGGAATCTCTGCTGGAGGACAACCGCCGGTATTGTGTCACCATTCCCATGCGGGCACGCGCCACCCGAAGCCTCAATCTGGCCACAAGCGTCGGCCTCGCCCTCTACGAAACCCTGCGCCAGCAACATGGAGAATGAATCGAGGTCTCCAAGACTTTCGCTTAGCGGGAATTGCCATTCTCCGGCCTTTCAGGGAGCGGCGAAAGTGGTCTGGTAGACGACGGTTGTGGCGTTGAACAGGGCGTGGATGGTGATGGGAATCCACAGGGAGCCGGTCTGCTCATAGGCCCAGGAGAGGATGAGGCCGAGGAGGAAAAGCGGCAGGAAGGCTTCGAGGCTCATGTGCAGGACGCCAAACACAGCGGCGCTACAAATGGAGGCGAGGAGGGCGTCGCTGTAGCGTTTGATGGCGGCGTGGAGGTAGCCGCGGAAGATCACCTCCTCGGCGACGGGCTGGATGAGAACGGCGGCGAAGGCGATAGCGAGGCGCAGGGCGAAGTCGTTGGAGTCGCGTAGCAGGGCGACCATTTCCTGTTCGCCAGTGGTTAGGGCGCGTGATTCGAGGAGCCGGTTCCACCAATCCGCAGATCCGAGGGCGACGACGACGGCAAACACTGTCCACAGCACGCTGTGGAGGAGAATCGTGCCGGAGCCCATGCGTGCGAGACCGAATGTTTCGGCGATTGAGTGGCGGCGCATGCGGATGGCGGCGCAGATCAGGATGACGATGGCGACGAAAAAGGCTGTGCCGACCAGCACATCAGCCGGGCCGATGGCGGTGGCGTCGTTTGCCTCGATTTCCCGTGGGCGTATCAGCAGGGCCAGGGTGACAATGAGGGCGAGGCATGCGGCAAGGTCGCCGAAGTGAAATGGCCCGGTCCAGACATTGCCGTGGCGGTGCCACTGGCTGGCGGGATCCCGGCGGCGGACCCACGCGTGGAGGGGAAGTCCGATGGCGAGAACGGCCAGGACGAGGAAGAGGATGTCGCGCAGGATGTGTGCGGCTTCGGGGCTCATGCCGACTGTGCGGGGTCAGGGCAGGTGAAGGTAGTAGGGAACGCCGGCGGTGAGGTCGGGGATGAGTGCGGGAGTCAGGTTGATTTCGATTTTTGGTGGTTCGCCCTGGGCAAACAGGCCGAGGCTGCCGAACAGGCCGCGGCGAAGATGGTAACGGGTGACCGAGGCATTGGGCGCTCCCGCCTCCTGGCGGGCCACGTCGTATGCGCTTTCAATAAAGCCTAGGGAATCGGCCATGCGGGATTCCACGGCGGCGGTTCCCGAGAAGATTCGCCCGTCGGTTTCGGGCATGTTCCGCAGTTCGGACACGGAGAAGGGCCTTGATCCGGCGACCACTTCGAGGAAGCGGCCGTATGATTCCTCGACCAGGGCTTCGACGTGGGAGACTTCGAGTTCCGTGGACGGCCGGGAGCCGGACAAGAAATCCTTGAGTGCGCCGCTTTTGAAGACCTGCACTTCGAGGCCGACCTTGTCGAGCAACTCGTGGTAGTTGATGGATTGCATGATGACGCCAATGGAGCCGGTGAGGGTTTGTGGATGGGTGGCGATGTGGCGTGCCCCGCAGGCGGCGTAGTAGCCGCCGGAGGCGGCGATGGTGTCCAGGTAGGCGATGACGGGCTTACGGGAATCGGCTTCGCTGATGATGTGGTGGAGGCGGTCGGAGGCGGTGACTCCTCCGCCGGGGGACTGGATGCGCACGACGAGGGCGACGACATCGTCGTCCTTGAGGGCGCGATCCACGAGGGCTTTGAATTCATCCACCATGGAGACGCCGCTGCCGACTGACATGATGATACCCTCGAGGTCGATGTGGGCGATGGTGCCGCCGGAGCCGGGGGCGATCTCGGTGGTCGGGATCTGCGAATCGAGGGCACCGGAGCGTGACGAGGGCGAAGAGCTTAGGGCGACCAACAGCACGAGGGCGACGAAGGCAAATCCGCCGAAAAGAAGGACTCCAGGGATGATGAGCCAAAGGCGGGAGCGTCTTTGCCTAGGGGGTGCGGTGGCGTAGGTCGGTGAAGGCGGAGCCGAGCCAACGGGCAAGGGCGGAGGGGGCGAGGGATTCGGCGGATTCGTTTCCATGGGATTGGGCGTTTTCGGCGGCGCGTCCGTGGAGCCAGGCGGCGAGGATGGCGGCGTGCCAAGGTTTGTTGGGGAGGCGGGCCACGAGAGCGGTGGTGATGCCGGTAAGAACATCGCCGCTGCCTCCCGTGGCGAGGGCGTTGCCGCCCGTCGGATTATACGCGAGTGGGTGTCCGTCTGCCACCACAATTGAGAGCGGGCCTTTCAACAGGAGGGTGACTGCCGGGTGGGCGTTGGCGAACCGCCGCGCGGCTTCGGCGCGGGTGGTGTGCGGCGTGCCGGGACCCCCGGCTTTGGCGGTGTCTCCGCTCGTTCCAGCGAGGCGCGCGAATTCACCGGGGTGTGGTGTGAGGATGCGGGCGCCGGGAAGTTCAGCGCTTTCGAGGGCGCGTCCGTGAACGCCGGCGGCAGTTTGATTGAGGGCGTCGGCATCGAGGACGAGAGGGACGGGGGCATGCCGGATCAGCGGGCCGAGGAAAGGCAGCGGCGTATCGCCGAGGCCGGGTCCGATGCCAATGGCGTCGAACTCCGCAGTGTGGGAGTGATGGAAATCGTCCATCGGGCGGATGATGATTTCCGGAGGGCAGCGTGGGATGACGAGGGGTAGGGCTTCCTTCGGAGCGAAAAGCGTGATGAGCCCGGCCCCGGCGTGCAGGGCTCCGCTGGCGGCCAGTGCGGCCGCGCCGGAATAGGCGGATGAGCCGGCGAGCAGGGCAATGCGCCCGGCGGACCCCTTGTGGAGAGTATGCGGGCGTTGCGGAAGAAAGGGGGCGAGGAAAGTGGAGTCGGCGACGAGGGTGGCGGGTGCCTTCTCATCAGGCCAGGGCAGCGAAGCGAGCCGGAGGACGGCGAGGCGGCCTACAAAGGGGATGGCCGAATCGGCGACCAAACCGGCTTTCGCCACGGCCATGGTGGCGGTGCTGTCGGCGGTTACGGTGGGCTTGCCGGGGAGACCGGTGTCCGCGTCGAGTCCGCTCGGAACGTCGACGGCAACGGTATGTGCGCCGTGGCTGCGGCGGAGGGCGTTGATGTGTTCCACGGCATGGGTGAGGTCCGTGGAGAGCGGCAGACGCGCGCCGATGCCGACCAATCCGTCGAGCAAGACCCAGGGGCGCGGACTGTCGGCCGGAATGGTTGCGGGATCGAAGGGAGAGGAGGTCGGGCCGAGGGCGGCGAGGCGGGCGGCGGTGCGCGGGGCGGGCGCGCCGCCGCAGGCAAAGTGGTGGTGCACGCGCCAGCCAGCGTCGGCAAGGTGGCGGGCGGCGACGAGGGCATCGCCCGCGTTGTGCCCGCGACCGAGGAAGAGGAACAGGGTGCCGGGGCCCGGGTGGCGCGAACGCACCCAGGAAGCGAGGGCCGCCCCCGCTTCGTCCATGGCGGCATCGGCATCGCCGCCGCTGGCGAAGGCCTGCCGCTCGAATTCGCTCATCTGGGCGGGTGTGGGAAGCATGGTGTCGGGCGCGGGGCGGAGCGCGGTGTGTCCGCCACTCAGCGGGCGCGTCCGCGGCGCAGGTCGTTGCGGTATTGAATGATTCCGCGGCCGACGGCTTCGGCGATGGCTTGGCGGTAGGCTCCCGTCATGATACGCCGCCGTTCGGCGTCGTTGGTGAGGAATCCTCCTTCGACGAGGATGGCGGGTTGCCGGGTGTGGCGGATGACGTGGAAGCGGGCGAATTTGACGCCGCGGTCGTTACCGCGCACGGCGCGGACCATTTCGCGCTGCACGCGCACGGCGAGGTCGTAGCCGCTGCGTCCGAAGTAGAATGTTTCGAGGCCGGCGGCGTTGGTGTTGCGTGCACCGTTGTAGTGGATGCTGACGAAGATCGAGTTGCGGGCGTGGCGGTTGGCGATTTCGACCCGTTCGGGCAGGGAGAGAAAATAGTCGCCGCGGCGTGTCATCACGGTGCGCAATCCGTGGCGGCGGAGGTAGGCCTCGAGGCGGATGGAAGTGTCGAGGGCCATCCATTTTTCATACACGCCGCCGACTGCCTGACCGAGGTTGTGGCCGCCGTGTCCGGCATCGATGACGACGGTGTTGAAATTGGCGGCGGCCGGGCACACAAGCCCCGCCATGGCCAGCAGAAGGATGCCGAACTTGCGACGGATATTCATGGAGGGGGTTAGGGGTCGATGCCTTCGTAGAGGGGGTCGAGCTGGGGCAGCGGAGTGGCCGGGTTGGCCGGGTCGGGAAGCGCGCCGGGTGTGCGGCGTGCGGGACCGGCCACACCGGGTGGCCGCTCGGACACGCGCCGCACCGTGATGCGTGCGTCGCGCGCGACCTCCGGGTCAAAAGGTCGACCGCCTTGAACGAGCAATGAGCCGTCTATATCCTGCGCAAGCCTGGGTCTCTGGTTGGCGACTTCGGTGTAGAGCCTGTTCTCGGTGATCCGGCCATCCGGGTCGAACACAAGGTGGCGGTAGAAAGTGGGGGTGGTGAGAAAGAGCGCGTGGAGGTTGGCTGTGCCATCCAGGGCAAACGAGGGTTCTCGCTGTTCGAGGGCGGGGCCGATGGGGAAGCAGGTGAGCACGCGTCCGGTTCTTCGGTCGTCGAGTCGGTAGTAAAGAAGACCGCCATCAAAGCCGCGATACTGTAATATCTGAGCCACCCGGCTTTCACCGCCGCCCTCGCGTCCATGTGGCACGCCGAAGGCCTGGCTCCAGATGGGGCGGGCGTTGACGATGTTGATGCGCACGGAATTGGATTGGGTGTAGGCGCTGTCGGGTGGCGTCCAGACTCCCGCGCGTACCGAATAGGCTCCGAAGCGCGTGACCGGGGCGATGAGGCCGAGGTCGAAATTGACGCGGATGTTTTGTCCGGGCCGGATTTGTGTGGGGTCGATTTGTTGTGCTGGACGGCCGGGATGCAGCAGTTCGCCATTTTCGGTGGTGACGTCGATCTTCAGCCAGCTGTCGAGGTGCCCTCCCGGAGTGCCGAGGAGGATGGGATTGGATGACTGGTTGGTGATGGAAACCTGCATGCGAACCGGCTCGTAGGCGACAAATTCGCGTTTCTCTGTAATCAGTTCGACGGCAAGCTGGGCCTTGAGCGGAGCGGCTCCGAAAATGGCGAGCAGCGCAAGGCCTGCCAGGAGAAAAGCTGTCCCGGACGGGGAGGGGAAATTGAATCGGGGTCTCATGGGGTGGGATCGGAGGGTGGGTTGCCGTGGGCGGTGGTGTGGCCGGGCCGCCCGGCGGTGCGGAAGCCGAGCCAGGGGTGGCGTTCGTCTCGTGATAAAACCTTGCGGCGTGAGAGAGTTTCCGCCTCCTCGGAGGGAAATGCAAATGATCCTCCTTTGACGACGGGAATTGACTTGTCGGGATCCTCTGGGTGGACGGTCAGGCAGGTGGTCCATTCGGACACGTTGCCGCCAAGGTTGCGGATGCCGCTGCGGGTGGTGTCCACTTCGGGGAGGTCGACGGGGGACCAGAGGAGAAAGCCTTCGGCGGCGCGGGGGTGGTCGCGGGTGTTGGCGGGGGTGTCGGGTGAGTCGCCCCATGGAAATCGCGGCAGGGCGGAGTTGTCGAGGGCGGCTGCCTCCCATTGGATCTCAGAGGGAAGTGTGCGGCGGAGCCAGCGGGAGTAGGCCCATGCATCCCAGAAATCGACATTGAAGACAGGGCACTCAAGGGTAAGCGGCGCATTGAGGTAGCGTCCGCCCTCTTGGGCGATGGGGAACCATTCATCCCAATTTTCAGGTTGGTGGGATGTTTTCCAATCTGGCTGCTCGGGGTGGCGCAGGGCGGCGCGGGCCTCTTCGTCGAGCGTTTTGATCCGGGTGAGGAAATCGCGGTATTCGGCGATAGACACTTCGTATTTGTCGAGCGAGTAGGGTTCGACATCGACGACACCTTGACGCGGATGCTCGATGGAGCCGCCGGACAGATTGATGCTGGTCCCGAGGTCGGCGATCTGTCGGGCGAGGGAAGGCTCCGTGGCACCTTGGTTCAGGAAAACGGCGGCAATCACGGCGACGGCGGCGACGGCCGCCACCGCGATCCAGCGCAGTGCGGAACCACCGCCGCTGCGGACGGGGGTTCCCGGGCGGTGCCTCGCGGTGTGGCGGGCGGTGCGGCGATTGAGCAGCGAGCGGAGTGTGCGGAGCGTGGACTCGATGTCCACATTCTCTGGAGGCGTCGACAGCAAGGCGGTGCACTCCGTGTGCAAGGCCGATGCCTCCGGGTCGTCGGCACTGGTGTCGATCAGGGGCAGGACAAAGGCGGCGATGTGCTGGAGGAGGGCGGCGTGGTGCCCGGACGGCGTCGCGCCGCGCACCGCCAGATTTTCAATGCGCGGAGTGAGGTCGCCGCTTACCAGGTGGATGTGTCGTGGCTCGATCCGGTGGGCGGAAAGGCCACGGTTTTCCAAGTGCAGAAGCGATGAGGCGGTGGTGGCGAGGATATCGGCGGCCAGGCGCACCGACAGCGAGCCCTCCGAAGCGGCGGCATGGGTGGCCAGGTCGGGACCGTCGATCCGCTCGGCGGCGTAGAAGCAGCCGCGATCCGATTCAAAAGCCTGGTATACCGTGCCGATGCGGTCGTGGGTGATTGCGGCTTTTGCCCGTGCGTCCTCGATGAAGGAGGCGACCGATTCCGGGTCGGCGGCAAACTCAGCATTGAGCAGGCGCAGGCTCACGGGGCGCTCAATGGAGCGCTGGATGCCTTCGAACACGTGCGTGCGGGAGCCGAGGGCGACAACATCGAGAAACTGAAAGTCGCCGACCGCGCAGGCGGGGTCGGCGGCGGCGTCTTCGGAAAGCGAAACCCGAATGGCCATCGCCGTCCCAGGAAGCGGCAGCATGGCGGCAGGCGGATTTGTTTCCGCAAGGCGACCGATGTCCTCCCGCGCGGCGAGGAACACAGCGCGGGTGTCGGCACTGTGCTCGCGGCAGGCGGCAATCCACTCGGCGGCGTCTTCGGAGTGCTCGAGCACGATGCCTTCGATGGCATGGTTGGCGGTCAGGTCCGAGAGATCCTCAAGGTTGGTAGCCTCGTGCACCTCGTCGCCCATGGCGGCAAAGAGGGTGGCCAAAGTGGCGCGATGAATGGGGTCGCTGTGTTGGAGGAAAATACGCACGTTATGGGACGTTAACCAGGTTAGTTTTGGATGGGCGGCAGGGGTTCGATCTGCAATGGCAGGTTGCCGTGTTCGTCGACGATGGGGGCGTCTGCGGGGATGTCGAAATCGAGCGGGTCGGGCTCGCTTTCGCGCCGGGGCAGCGGAAGCGGTGCGGGGTCGTCGAATTCATCGTCGAGGAAATCGGGCAGTCCGACATCGCCTCCGAAAAGCAGATCGGTAGCGCGGGCCGGAGAGCCTGGGATCAAGTCGTCTCGGAAGCGGGAGAGGCGGCGCGGGCGCGCCACGGCATCAACAAGTACGTCTTGATAGTAAACTTCCACGAGATAGCCAAAATATTCACGCCGTCCGCCGTTGGCAAGGCCGATACGGTCTGCGGGCGATTCGATGTAGGTGACTTCGAGGGTTTCGATGCCGGGGTCGGTCCAATCGACGGGCTGGCTGACCCAGTCGTGGCGTGGCGAGGGGCCGGAAATGGGCTCGATGGTGTGGCCGTCGACGAGATTGAAAAACTGAACGACGACGGTGAGCTGGTTGTTGTCCAAGGGATGGCCGGGCCTGGCGTGGAGGTCGATGGCGAGGACGCGGCGTGTTTCCCCCTGACTGGCTTGCGGAGGCGACATTTCGCGGATGTCGCCGATAAAGACGGCTTCTTCGATCGGGGCGAGGTCGCGCAGCGTGCGCAGGCCTTCGTCGAGCCGACGGCGGGCCACTTCGTAGAGGACGCCTGCCCGCTCGGGGCCCAATTCGGCCACCGCTTCGAATCGGGAGGCGGCGCGTTCGGCGAGACCCATGGTTTCGTAAGTCAACGCCTGCTCGAAGAGCACCCGGGGGTGTGCGGGTTCGAGGGAGAGCGCGGTTTGGAGCCGTGCGATGGCGTTTGGCATGTCGCCACGGCGACGCAGGTCGATGGCCTGGTTGACGAGTTCACGAAGTTTTTCGTCTTCGAGCGCGGCGGGGTCGGCGGGTGCGGGGCCCTCGGATGGATCGACGGCGGTTTGCAGTTCGTCGGGCCGCTGGCTGGGTTCGGGAGAAACGGGATCGTCGGCAGACACTTCGTCGTCGGCGTGATCGGTGGGCTGGAGGGGGGGCAGGAATTCCGGCAGCGGGCCGAGTCCCTCGTAAGTGCCGACGTGGGCGTGCGCGGTGTCTGCGGGTGCTCCCGGAGCCAGCGTTCTCATGACGACAAACACCTGCCAGAGCGCCAGGAGGCCCAGCAATACAAGCGAAGCGAGCACTGCGGGAAAAGCGCCACCGCCCCGGCCGGCGAAATGTTTAGGAAGCGGGCGTGGCATAGGGGGGGATTCTGTCATTTTTTTGCACAAAATCAACCTATGCTTGTGCGGTTCGGCGCTTGCGTGGAAAAAATTCCGGCGTATCCATCCGGAATCCCTGCTTAGGGCGCGCGGATTCATCTTATCGGCAAGCTTGTCGGTCCTCCGGCGGCGGGGGCCTCCGGGGAGAAGTCCTTGTTCCTGGGCCTTGATTGCATTCATGATTTACCCGGCATCCAATACAGCGGCGAATGGCCAGACGGGCGACGCCACGGTTTCCACACCGAGCGTAGCGCCGGGTCTTTCGCCGTGGCGTCTTGCCGGCGCTTTGCGACAAAGCGCCGGGGAAGACATGATTTGTCTTGAGGGCTGCGGCTGGGGGGAATCGATGGTGGCGGCGCGGCCGGTGGAGGTGCGCTCGGGCCGCCTCGGAATTGACCTCCTTCCAGAACCGACGAATGCCGGTGAAAGGTGGGTGGGCTGGATCGATTACGATGGCAGCTGGTTGTTCGCGCGGTTCGCCGGGTGCTACCTGCACAGTGGCGGGCAGGGGTGGCGGGTTTTGGGCGCAGCGCACGATCCACCGCAGATTCTACCTGGCGTGGATCCTCAGCCCCGGACCGCCGTCGACGGTGGCGTCGATATCAGCGCAGGCATGGAGCGCGGGGAATTCGAGTCACGGGTGTCGCGGGCCCGGGAATACATCGCCGCCGGCGATATCTATCAGGTAAACCTTTCACATCAATGCCGGGTGCGCGGGGCGGCGAATCCGGAGGTGGTCTACGAACGTCTGCGGAGGCTGTCGCCGGCACCGCACCTGGCCTTTCTCTCAATCGGCGGGCGAGCCGTGGCGAGCGCCTCGCCGGAGACATTTCTCGACATTGGCCCGGAACGCGTAGTCACCAAGCCGATCAAGGGGACCCGGGGTCGCGGCCAAGACGAGCCGGAAGACCTGCGGATGCTCGAGGAATTGCGCGGGTGCACCAAGGAGCGCGCCGAATTGGTGATGATCACCGATCTGCTGCGAAATGATCTGGGGCGGTTTGCGGTGACCGGTTCGGTCCGCGTCGAGGCGCTGTGTGAAGTAGAGAGTTTCGCGCAGGTGCATCATCTCGTGTCGACGGTGTCCTGCGCGCGTCCGCCGGCGTGCGGGTTGAATGAAATCCTCGGCTGCTGTTTTCCCGGAGGGTCGATCACCGGCGCGCCTAAGAAAAGAGCAATGGAGATCATCGCCGAACTGGAGCAGGTGCCCCGAGGCCTTTACACCGGGGCGATCGGGTGGATTGGTGCCGAACGTGCCGTGTTCAGCATCGCCATCCGCACGCTGGTTTTCGAGCGGGGTCTCGCCGCCTTCCATGTGGGGGCGGGCATTGTCGCCGACTCCATCCCGGAGCGCGAGTATGAGGAAACAGTCGTCAAAGGCCTGGGCCTGAGGCGGGCCCTCCTCGAATAATGGGATGGCGCCTGCCCCCGGGGCCCGGGCGCAGGCGATGGCTTTCCCTCAAAAAGTGGCGTCAATCCGTCACCTTGAGCATGCCGCTTTTGTTCTTCCGGCGCCAGGTTGCGGGTCCGGTCCCACAAACCGAGCGGAACACAGAGGAAAAGTGAAACCGGTTGGCGAAGTGAAGCGATTCGGCAATTTGCTCGATGGAATCCCCGCTGTGGACGAGCCGCTGGCAGGCGAGACCAATCCGGCGGTGGCGCAGCCACTGCTGCGGCGTCTCACCCCGGGCTGCCGAGAATGCGCGGATGAAGCCATTCACACTCATGTGCGCGATCAAGGCCATCTCGGCGTTGCTGAGGGCCGGGTAATGGCGGGAATGCAGCGCGGAGAGCACCCGCGCCACTCCCGGGTGGACCTCCGTCTGTTCCCCCCGGGCGGCCAAGCCGGAGCGGGCCAGTGCCCAGCCAAGCAGAGTGTGAGCCGCAGGACACGCCTCCGATTCATTGAGGGGGTTCACTTCGAGGTCAAGCGCCAGTGTGCGAGCCAGATCCCTGATCTCCCGCGGGGATTCGACCTTGCGCGGCCATCCACCAAGGGCTGGCGATCTGGTATTTCCCGAATCCAGCAGAAAATGCAAGAATAGGTGGCGTATCGGTGCCTCAAGACCCGTCCCCCCCCTTACGTCGGGCGGAATCAGGTAAATGGAATCACCAGCGAAATCGAGTCGCTTACCCTGGTTCCGGATCCACGCACCCTCCTCCAGGTTGAAATACAGCCGCCAGAAAGGAGCCGCCAGCGAAGGCATGTTCCAGCCCTGGAGAACCCAGCACTGGCAGGTGAGAATCTGGAAACCGCCGCCAATCATGGTGTAAATCGATACAAAACGAGGGCTTCAGTTTACCTGAAAAACGAATGATTCCCTAAAAATCCCATGCTTTCGCAGAATGGGAAGCAGCGGTTCGCTGCTCCCTTTCTGCTTCCTTTCCGTATTCGAATCCTCGAGGAGAATTGCGAGAAATCAAGCTATAATTATGATTGTCGGCCCTGACCCAGAAGTGTTCGGCATGCTTTGTGCTACATTTTCAATAGGAGTAAATGTGACGAAATTGTCACTGCACTTTTGTTTTGCCATAGCGGTTTGTTGCGCTTGTGGGACGCACTCGACAGACCTTGGGTTCGAATCGGGCGCTACCGAGGTCCAATTCACCTATCGCAATCAGGGCGACTCGCCCCACCGCCTGCTCGCCGTCGATTCGGGATGTGGCGGCTGTCTTGTCCCCCAAGGCGACCTGCCCGCCCCAGCCAGCAGCCCCGGCGGCCAAGGCACCCTGACCCTCCGCGTCGATGCCCGCACCATTCGTGCCGATCAGGCGCGCTCTGTATGGGCTTCGTTTTCCGATGGCTCGCGTCATGAACTGGTGGTCGACATCCGCCTCGCC
>SLCJ01000155.1 GCA_007125835.1 Verrucomicrobiales bacterium
ACCGCTCACCGCTCACCGCTCACCGCTCACCGCTCACCGCTCACCGCTCACCGCTCACCGCTCACCGCTCACCGCTCACCGCTCACCGCTCACCGCTCACTGAAAACTAGCAACCTAAACTCCCCATGACCTCACCCCCGCCAGCCTGCCCTCCCCCCGATCCTCCGCCTCCCGGGCGCATGGTCCGCTGGCTGCGTGCTGTGGGAGAGCGCCTCGAAGCCCTTAATCCCTGTGCCCGGGTTCAGAGCAAAAACCCCGAGCAGGAACTCCGCTTCACTCGCGACGCCCAAGGACGGCGCTGGGGCATTGCAGCAGTCGCCGCCCTCGCTCTCGCCACCGGCTGCCTGCTCGGGCTCTTCATCGCACCTCCCGACGCCAGCGCGGTGCCCCTCTGGGTCAGCGCCGCCCTCACCGCCGCCGTGGCCGCCGCATGTACTTGGATCGCCATCTACTGCCTCAGCCACGCCTTCCTCATCCTCAGCCCCGTTGGTGTCGAAATCTTTCCCTTCTTCTACCCCTCACGCGGACTCCAAGTCATCCTCTGGCAGGAAATCGGCAATGCCCGCATCGAAGGTGGTCACCTCATGCTCGACTTCCCTTCCGGCGGCGGTATTGGCCTCTCCCTCGCCCCCCTCGGCCCGCGCAACCGCATCCTCCTCATCGAGGCCATCGACCGCCGGATCGATGACCAAAAAAATTCCACAGCTTAGGCATAGCCCGCCGGACTGCGGACATCATTCCGCCAGAGCAACTCGTCACCCACTCAAGCCCGGCCCGCTACTTGGCAGCCTCAGGTCTTTGCGTGAGCCCGAAAACGGGAAGTTCGCTCACTCTCCCATCACCCATTCCACCCGGTAACGATGAGAAACGGCAGCGCCAGCGTGAGGTCGAGCACAGGTCGCCGCCACCATGAGGCGGCAGGGATCATACGCACCACCAGCAGCACCAGCAGCGATGCCGAGGCCACCGTGAGAAGGATGGTTCGCGCGGCCCCGGGTGTCTGGGCAAGGGAATAGACCCCCGCGCCCGCCGCCAATCCAAGAACCAGCGCCGGCGATAGCATCACCCAGAACGGGCTGGCTGCGGCAGCCGATGTCGGGGGCGACACCACACCGCGCCCGTGGCAGAGCAAAAGCCGCTGCACGAAGACCAGCGCCACCAGCCACAGCACGTTGGCATCTCCGAGCAGGGATCCCAGCGAGTTGAAAAACACATCGAAATAAAGCAGGATGGTTTCCAGTCCGAATTGCTCGGGTGCGATGCGGGAGAGATGCGTGGGGTCGGCCCAGGGAAGCCGCCCGCGCTGCTCGGCAAGCGGCAGCGCCACCGCAAGCACCATTCCCAGCGCCGACACCGCTTCCAGCGGGATCAAGACCCGGCTCTGCCCTGCGGCAAGCGCCCGCTGGTAAAGGAACCACACCAGATACACAGGCAGCAAACTCAAGCCCGCCACGGCCAGGGTGCCGGACAAACGCACCAGCACCACGGCGAGGGCACCCCCACCCAGAACCACCGACGCAAGCATCATTGTCTTGTTCGCACGTCCCTGGGGTTCCTCAGGCACACTCAGTCCCAGCAGCACCATGGCACAGGCTCCCAGCGCCACCACCCAGTAGACCTCGGCAAACAGCCACACATCCTCCACACGGACCAAAAATCCCAGGAGAGCCAGGGCAAGCAGGGGCGTGGTGATCAAAGAGGCGGCGGCGCGCTGCATCCCCGTCTATACGTCGCAAATCCCCTGCCGCAACCCAAGCATGTAAAACCACCCCCGGTTTTTTCCCTCCTCGCTCCTCACGCGCCCGCCGTCGGTTCACAGGAAACACACGATGCGAACGATTAAAAGATTTCATAGTCCGAAAAAAATTCGACTTCGGCATCCATTTATGATTGACACCGAGTTATTCCCGCTTTATGGCAGCCGAAGCCAATCCCAGCCACTCAAAAATGAAAGCCGGTTTCCGTCCGCTTCTACTTCTCGCCCTCTTGCCTTCCGTGCCCCTGTTGCAGGCGGCAACGGCGATCATAGACTCCCCCGCCCATGACGAAAGGGTCGCCACCGGACTGTTGGTGGGGAAGCTTGAGGGAGAGACCGCCGCAGACCGCGCTCGCTCGGCACTGGTGCTCTACAAGAACGACGAGCATCCTTGGCTGTACTCGGCGGCGTTGCTCACCCAGCTCCAGCTCCAATATGCCCATGGCTCGTCGAGCGCGGGCAAGTTCGGCACAGCCGACTGGCCCGACGACTTGAGCTGGGGCGACATCGAGGTGCGCCGGTTCCGCCTGGGGCTCAAAGCAGAGTTTGCCGGCGGACTGTCGCTCTTCAACCTCACCGACCTGCATCCCAACTTTTCCAATGGCTTCTACAAACGTTTTCCCGAGCTGTATCTCACCTGGACACGCGACGACGCCCTCGCGCTGTCGATCGGCAAATGCGAACTGAAATTCAACCGCGAGCAGGAATATCTGTCGACACAGTTCCCGGTATTCGAACGCACCGCCGTGGGCAACATGGTCTACGGGGGTGAGTTAACCGGCATCTGGGTCAAAGGCTCGGGCGTGGGAACGGGGTGGCTCTACTCCGTGGGTCTGTTCAGCAACGACCGCCAGGACGAGTGGTCGCGTTTCGGCGGTGCCGGTGCCATCACGGTTTCCAAAATCGGCTACGACTACACAGAACACGCCGGCGTCGACCTCGCCATCGCACGACTGGAATGGCTGCACAACACCAAGCCCGGTTTCCGCAGCTCAAACAGCAACCCGGCCTCGCCACTGTTCTCAAATGCCTTCGCCCTCTCGAACGAGATGGAAAAAGGGCCGCTTTCGCTGACCGCCGAAGTCCTCCTCGCCGAGGGCTCGGGCAGCCAAGCCGATGTGGCAGCCATCTCCCACATGACGCGTTGGAAGGTCAAACCCAAAATCGAACTGATCAACGTGCTGGAAGCGGCCGGAAGCCGTGATGGCAGCGGCATTCGCCTGCCCACCCGCTACGAGGCCTTGGCCCCGGACGTCGATGTGCCCTTCGGCAGCCGCTGGCATTCCGGATACCTCGGTGTGAATTACTACATCGACGGCCACGCCCTGAAACTGATGACCGGAGCCCTCTACAGCCGCATGAGTGGACGGGCCGACGGCCCGATCGAAGGCTGGACATGGCTGGCCGGCATGCGCCTGATTTTTTAACCCAAGACAACCACCCCACCGTTTCACCAATGAAACCGGAAACAGAACCAGGAAACCCACAAAAAACGATGAGCCACCCCGACAACCCCTTCAACGAACCCGTGCCGGCAAAACCAATCGACCGCAGATTTGTTCTCGTCGCCGGTGTCACCCTTCTCGCCAGCCTCGGCTCGGTGTATGCCTGGAGCTTCTTCACCATCCCCTTGCAGCAAGCCTATCATTGGACCAACGCCCAAATCTCCGTGGTATTCAGTCTCGCCGTAGCCGGCCTTGGCTTTGCGGCTCTCTACACCGGCCCACTCGTGTCGAAGCTGGGCGGCCGCCGCCTCATGAGGAGGTCCACCCTGTTTTTCGTGTCCGGCTACCTGATTGCCGCTCTCGGCCTGATCATCGGTAGGGGCACGGAAGGCCAGGACGCCATGAACTGGGTCAGCTTCATTGTTCTTGCCCTTGGTTACGGCGTGATCGGCGGCATAGGCTTGGGCACCGGATACGTGACGGCGATTTCCACGGTGGCGGGCTGGTTTCCCGACCGCAAGGGATTTGCCACCGGGCTGATCGTCATGGGCTTTGGCATGGGCGCGCTTTTCATGAGCAAAGTGTTCGCCCCCTTCGCAATGCAGATCACATCCGGCAGTGTCGCCAACTCGTTCCTGCTCATTGCCTGCACCTACGCGGTGATCATGGGCATTGCCTGCCGCTTTATTTATAGCCCGCACGCTGCGGTCACCGGAAAACACATCGCCACGGTAGGCGACACCTACCAACACGCCACCGGCGTCCGCGTCCGGCTTTGGCTGGTGTGCTTTTTCTACAGTGTCGCAGGGCTTGGCATCATCAGCATCCTTTCGCCGCT
>SLCJ01000373.1 GCA_007125835.1 Verrucomicrobiales bacterium
AAAAGTCCGATGGTCGGGCGGGAAGCAGAAGCGGAGTCGAAGGTGCGTAGTGGCTTTCCAGCTGTCCGGGCACTTCGATGGCGGTGGCGGGTGGCGTTGCTTCCCCTTTGCGCTTGCGGTCAGAAGGTTTGAGAATGCGACCGAAGGATTTGAGCATTTCGGCGGTGACGGGACCGTGGCGAAGAATCTCGATGAACGGTTTTCCGGAACCCGGGAGGATGCGGATTATCGTGCTTTCCAGGCCGTCGCGGGTGGCTCCCGTGTCGATCACAAGGGGGATGCGCCCGCCGAGTTCGGAGACCACGGCGGAAGCGGAGGTGGGCGAGATCCTGCCGAAGCGATTGGCGCTGGGGGCTGCCAGCGGACGGCCGAGTTCCTTGATGATCTGGCGCAGAACCGGGTGCGCGCTCTGGCGCACAGCCACCGTAGGCAGCCCGGCGGTGACCGCTGGAGCCACGTCCGCACCTTTCGGCAGCACCAGCGTGAGCGCGCCCGGCCAGAATGCCTCGGCAATGCGGCGCACGTCGGCGGCGATCTCATCGGGGATCTCGGCGATGCCGTCCAGGAAGCGCAGGCCATTCACGTGAACGATCAGCGGATCGTGCGCGGGACGCCCCTTGGCCTGGAAAATTGCCTTCACCGCTCCAGCGTGGGTGGCGTCGGCGGCAAGTCCATAAACGGTTTCGGTGGGCAGGGCGACCACGCCGCCGTCGCGAAGCACTTCGAGAGCGGCGGCGACAGCCTCGGCACGTCCGCCGAAATGGTCGATGGCAAGGATACGGGTTTGCATGGGCGAATCGGGTGTCGGAGCAGGCACGGGGCGGGATGGATTTGCGCTTGGCCAATGAATATCCGCGTTTACCGTTTTATGCAATGACGGATGCCCTTTCACAAGCCACCGCCGATGCCGAAACCGGAGTCGCGGCTGCGGCCCGCTCAGCCGGCCTCGCGCGCCATGTCGTGCTGGTCGGCTTCATGGCCACCGGCAAGACGACAGTCGGTCGCGCTTGCGCCCGGGTGGGACGGATTCGCTTTGTCGACACGGACGCCGAGGTGGAGCGGACGGCTGGAAAAAGAATACCGGCTATTTTCGAGAGTGAGGGAGAGGCCGCTTTTCGCAAGAAGGAAACGGCGGTGCTGCGCGGCCTACTGGAGGCGCGGAATCCGCGGGTGATCGCCACCGGCGGCGGAATTGTCACGATCGAGGAAAACCTTCCGCTGCTCAAGAGGCTTGGATTCGTGGTGTGGCTGGATGCCGACCAAGACGACATTGTGCGGCGCGCCTCCCGCAAGCGAAACCGCCCCCTTTTGCTCACAAAAAACCCCGCGGCAACGGTGGCGGAGCTGCTGGAGGAACGCCGTCCGCTCTATGAACGCGCGGCGGATTTGAAGATCACCACCACGGGTCTCACCCTCGACGAGGTGGTCACCGGCGTGCTGGAGAGCGCCCGCTATCATTTTAGTTGTACCAGCAGGCCCGGTGTCGGCGGCGGCGGATCCGAAGGGGAGGTGGGATGAGCGGGCGCGGAAAAAGGGGGGCGGATGGATCCGGCGGCATGGACTCGCGGCTTCGCGCGGAGGAGGTCAAGCGCTTGGCGATCGAGGCGGGATTCGATTTGTGCCGGATCGCCCCCGCCGACCCGGCGGCTCATGCGGACGTGTTTCTGGACTGGGTGGCAGAGGAAAAATATGGCGACATGCACTGGATGGCGCGCAATCCGGAGCGGCGCATCGACCCGCGGCTGGTTGTCGATGGCGCGCGCTCGGTGGTGGTCCTCGCGCTGAACTACCACCCCGGCGACGAGCCGCCGCGCCCCGCGCAGGCCGGGGCGGTCGGGCGGATTGCCCGTTACGCGTGGAATGACGACTACCACGACCTCGTGCTGCCGCGCCTGCGGGAGCTGGACCGCGCGCTAGCCGAAATGGGCGGTGTGCAGCGGCACTATGTGGATACCGGCCCGGTGCTCGAACGGGACCACGCCAGCCGGGCCGGGCTCGGATGGAATGGGAAATCGACGGTCCAGATCCACCGCAGGCTTGGCACCTGGTTTTTCCTCGCGGAACTGATCACCACCCTCGAATTGGCCGCAGATGAGCCGGAAAACGACCACTGCGGCAAATGCACCCGCTGCATCGATGCATGCCCCACCGGTGCAATCACCGCGCCCCACCGTCTCGACGCCCGGTTGTGCATTTCTTACCTGACCATCGAACACAAAGGCTCGATCCCGCTCGAACTGAGACCCCTGATGGGCGACCGCATCTACGGCTGCGACGAATGCCTCGAAGTCTGCCCGTGGAACCGCTTCGCCACATTGTCGCGCGAGGCCGCCTTTCAGGCGCGGGAACCAGCCTTTGCGCGCCGCCTCCGTGATTGGCTCGACATCGACGACGAAACATTCCGCACCCTTTTCCGAAAATCACCGATCAAGCGAACCAAACGGGTCCGCTTCCTACGCAACGTGTGCGTGGCCCTCGGCAACGTAGGCGACAACAGCGACCTGCCCGCGCTGGAGAAAGCTGCGGCAAGCTGCGAACCACTGATTGCCGAACACGCCCTCTGGGCCATCAACGAGATCCGGACCCGGTGAGCCGCCAAGGCCATGAAGAGAGAAAGGAACGTTCCTCACACGAAAAAGAAGAAACTACCATCAGAAGCCAACTCGGAAAGGGCCGCCGACCCGAAGGCGGTTCGCTGCTCCTTGGGGGAGCAATTCTCAAAGCGCCGGGGCCTCTCGACCAAGGAGGGGCGATCCATCCATCGCCCGAGGATGAGGAAGCAAATGGTGTGGAGCGAAGCCCCTTCTCATTTCCCCCTTCATCCGCACCGGCGAAGGTGGTTCGCCGCTCCTTGAACTGCTCGGACGTGTCCGAGCTTTCGTTCCGGGGCGACATGTCGCAGCAGTCCAAGGCGGTGCACATGGCAACACGCAGCCGCAGTCAAACGCGAATACGCAGGGTGGCGTGGGATCCGTGGCTGGCCTAACGTCAGGTCATGGGGACCCGATTAGGCTGCTATTTCTTGAACTTGTCGGCAGCCTCGCTGAAAGCAGACTTCAGGGAATCCCATGCGGACTCCACACCGTCTTTGATCGACTCCCACGCGTCATCACCTGCATCCGCGATTTCGGCCAGCTTGGTCTGGCCTTCCTCAATCTTGCCTTCGAGTGCTTCGATCTGCTTGTTCAACTCCATCTGCGCGTCAGCACTGGCCCCTGAGGCCTTTGCCTTAAGCTTGTCTACTTCTGCTTTCCATTCGTCCAACTGGGCCTGCTTCTTCTGTAGATACAGTTCTTTCTCGTTCATGTCTTTCTCCTAGTCTATCTGTTGTGGTTTTGCGTCACGCTTCACCAGAAGCGCGACAGTGAGTCCTGCGATGAACCCCGCCGCTGCGATGAAGAACAGCAGGATGATGCCTGGCACTTCTCCGTTTAGCCAGAGAAAACGAACTTGCCAGGGCGCTTGGTTCTGGAGCACAACTGCCGCCAAAGCGACAACCAGCACCAGAAGCAACACGAGCTTAATTGATTTCATGTCACCTCCTTTCGCTTGAACTTCGGTCTAATGCCCATGCTTTCTAACGTTTGATGTACGACCACAGGCGCGGTTGAAGGGATGTTGAAATGAGATTGAAAAGCTTGTGGTTGGTTGGTTCGTCACGTCTTGTGTGTACCCAGCATAGGCGCGATGTAAGTTGGGTGCAAGTCCTCTGCAGGAAAACCAGACATGAAAATGAAGAGCCTACCATCTGAAGCCAACTCGGCAAGGGCGACCGCCCCGGGGGAGGAGCCGAGCGAACCGAGACGGCACGCCTGATTGTCAACCCAAACCGCGTGCAACGCTAGGAGAATGCCCTGGCCGCGCCAGCGGTTCTGCAAGACGCGAAGCCATACTGCATGGACGAAGCACAGCGGAGCCAAACCTGCGAGCCGATGGACAAGAACCGCATAGAGCCGGAGCCGAAGGCGGAGACAGCCCCCCAGCGAAGCGATGGGGGCAACGCCGACACGGCACGACGAGCTGGCACAAGCAAGCG
>SLCJ01000285.1 GCA_007125835.1 Verrucomicrobiales bacterium
ATGCCCATCAACCGCCATCCCGCTCCACCATCCCATACAGGTGCATGACGTGTTGCAATAGCTCCTCACGGGAAAATTTGACGCTTGAATTGCAGCCCGAAAATATCCTAAAATTCGCAAATCGAATGCCCATCACATAATGAAACCCGTCACTCCCATCATTCTGCAAGGCAGGACCGGCACCGCCCCGATCCGCCCATTTGCCGCCGCGCTGCTGCTCGCCTCCGCAGCCCTCCTCACATGCCCCACAGCCCGGGCGGTCATCGTGGCCGGAGCAAACGGCGGCGGAAACACCGCAAACAACACAACCCGGGCCGGCCTCGAAGCGGCTGTCGGCACGCCCTTTCCGCTGTTCGACAACGTGTTCAACTACTCGGACGCCACCGGCATCTACCTCGGCTACAACCCGTCAACCTTCGACGTGTGGGTCATCTCCGCTCGCCACGTGAGTCCCTCGGGCGCCACGATCACGCTCGATTCCTTGTCTTACTCGTTCCAACAGCGAATCGACCTTTCCGGCGACATCGCCCTGATCCGCTACACCCGGCCCGACAACCAAATGCCCGGCCTGTCCGCCGCTCCCCTCGCACAGTCCCTCCCCGGAACCGCCAATACCCTCGTCATGATCGGGCAAGGCAAAAACCGGGTGCAGGATGCCTCCACCGATGCGAACACAAGCGATGCCATCTCCATCAACGGCAATACCGGCTACAACTGGGCATCCGGCAACATCAAACGCTGGGGCACCAACAATCAGGACAATAATTTCGCTTTGAATGGCCCAGGCCCTCCGAATCCGCTCGGAACAATCAATTTCGGCTCGTTCACAAGCACAGGCTACTCCGCCACGTTCAACCAGCCATCACCAGGTGAATGGTTGTCCACAAACGAAGCAATCGGCTCGCTCGGCGACTCCGGAGGCGGAGCCTTCTTCTTCGATGGCACCGATTGGGTCCTCTCTGGCATCTTTTCCGCTGTAACAAGGTTTAGTGACCAGCCAGACGACACATCTGTGTTCGGCAACGCCACCCTCATCACCGATATCAACACCTATCGTGAGGAAATTCTCGGCGTAACCGGCTTCCTGATTCCCGAACCAGGTACCGCCACTCTCCTGCTTCTGCCAGCCGCCGTAATCCTCCTCAGACGCCAGCGAGCTGCTTGAGAGGCCCCGGGAAGCTCTAAAGCTACGACACGGAGGGACGGGGGCCCATAGGCGTTCCCGCCCACCCCGGCAGGTCCCGCACGCGCCCTCGCACCACCCAAAGTGGCCGGCGAGTCCGTTGAACAGGCGCGCCAAAACCGTTTGCGGTGCCCTTGTTCCCGACGTATCTCAACTTGGGGAACCGCACTCCAACCGCGGCCACTCCCGGGTCTCACCAACTGAAATTCAATCCACCAAGCCGCCATGATCTACCTCCGCTTTCTCCTCGTTTTTATAGCCGGTGGCCTTGCAGCCTCCCTCATCCTACCCCTCATCGAAGACCACGGCGACTCCCACCCCGGCGCACCCCGTGGTGACCGGCAACAAATGACCGCCGCCCTAGCCGACGCCGACGACAAACTGCGCGCACTGCAAGACGAACTCGAATCCCTCCGCGCCAGGCTTAGCGAGGCCGAAAACGAAAACTCATCCCTCTTGGCGGAAAACCGAAGCCTCACCGAACGCATTGCCACGATCGAAGAGGAAGTGGCCAGCTTGAACCAGGAATGGACATTCAGCTACGGCACCACACGCGAGGCCGGTCGATTCGTGGGAAGCATGCTGCGCGACGCCGCAGACATGCGGAACCTTGACCCGGACGACCCTGAAGCCCTCGTCCGCGTTCGCGACCTGTTCCTTCAGTTCACATCCATGGGTCCCATACTGCAGGAAATGCAGGAAATTGACGACAAACCCGCAGAATTCGCCCAATTCCGCGCCGCCGCCCTTGGATCGCTGCTCGACCTCGATGAGGGCACCGAGCAACAGGTCGGCGGTATCGTCGAGCGCTACAAAGCCATGTCGCTCGACCTGGAAGAAGGCAGCGATGAGCGCGCCGACCTGAACAACAGGGCTCTCGACGAGATCCGCCAGATCATCACACCAGAGCAACGTGAGATCCTGGAAGGCGTGCCCGCCCAAGGCATGGGCGCGGGCTTCTCAGACCTCCTCGAAACCCCGTCCCTCGATCCCCAGCGTTGGCGAGAACGCATGGAACGCGGCGGTGGGCGCTGAAATCCTTCCGGGAAACGTATTTCCGGAGATTACCCACCCATCGTTTTGGTAAGCGTATGCTTCGAATAGGCCCGAAAGCAAAAGGTCGCGGGTTGGCAGAGGCAACGCAACAGCTTTACGGCGCGCTCCCATAGCACATCGGCACGCCAGCAATTTTGTGGCCATCCTACCCAAAAGGATCCAGCAGCGGACCAAGCACCTTCACATCCGCCTCAGAGAATGCGGCAGCCGACGCACTGTCCACATCAAATACTGCCACCAGACGTCCGTCACGCTTTCGCACCGGCAAAACCATTTCCGAACGCGCCCGCGGGTCGCATGCGATATGCCCGGGATATTGATTCACATCCGGCACGATGACCGCATCACCATGCTCAGCCACACGCCCACACACCCCGCGCCCCGGAGCGATCCGAAGGCATCCGATCGGTCCTTGATACGGGCCGATCACCAGCGACCCGTCATCCTCAAGCCGGTAGAACCCCGCGAAGGACACACGGGCGTCTGACTGATACACCAATGCCGTGAATGTCGCCATCCGCGCCACCTCATCGACCTCACCCTTAACCAGCGCACCCCACTCCTCCGCCAGTCGCAGCCCGTCCATCATCGGCGGCCTCACGTCACCAGCCATACCTTCATTCTCTCTTTTCTCAAAAATCATTGTCCAAAAATGTAAACCCGCTGTCCACCCTTTCACACCTGATTTTTGGGCCAGGCCCATTATTCTTTTTCCACAACAAATGCCCCGGCCAGCTGACCACTCAACCACCTCAACCACCCGAAAAAATCAGGTTGAAACTGCCGAAACCACATCAACCCGACGACGACGACGGGACGATCCACACCAGCTTCACTCACCAACCCCCTCATGCACCACACACCAGCGCGAAATCGCCCTAGACCTCCAAGGTGAGCAGCCAGCATCACTGCAAACTCAACCTGCCTGGGTCATCACCCATCTCCTCCCAAGCGCATGCCCCTTGGTCAGGGCCAAACACCGCTCGCCCATCATAGCCAACAAGTTGGTTTCAAGCGTCTCAGGGCTTACCATTGCTTTTTCATTTTCAGACCGATTTTCCACGCCACCCCGACGCTCGTGATTCGGAACCGGCGGTTGCTCGCCAGCCTCCACTTTTGAAATCCTGCGGAGTCCTCCAGTTCTCGGAGATTCCTGACGGCATTGCTCCCTTCCCCGGAAAAACGCCCGCTCCAGCATGCGGCTGTGCAACACCAGCACGGCCTCTGCATCCATGGCCTCAGTCACCTCGTCTCCCCAGAGAATCCTTATCCCGGCCAGGCCCTCGGCATCACCCCGCAATGCGGCTCCGAAGCCATTCCACGCGCTCTGCCCCGCGTCCCGCACAATCGCGGCACGGACAGGATTCAAATCAATATAGCCGGCCACAAAACGGGCCAGAAGGCCAAGGCCTTGACCATCTTCCTCTTCGTGATGGGACAACAACACACTGTGGAACCGCCCCTCCCATAGCGTGCCCTCGCGATCATTCCGGCAGTTGAACCACTGGGTGAAACGCTGCTTGAGCGTTTTCACAAACTCGCTCAGAACGCCCATTCGCGCGCGATAGGGAGCTAAGAAACCACTCCGTCCTTTCTCCTCCGCGATCCGCTCCCACACGCCCCGCAAATGACGCATCTTTGGCTCAGGATAAATGTGCTCCATACGCGCAAGCACCTCTTCGTCGCTAAGGGATTCGGAATCCTGCGGCATGACCCGCACCAGGAGATGGAAATGGTTGCCCATCAAGCACCAGCTGACCAGATCCACTCCGGCAAAAATCGCCCCGCCTTTGATAATGTCCATGAACTTGCGGCGTTCGCGCTCGCAGAAAATCACCCTCCGATCGACCACGCGGGAACACACGTGATATAATCCGGGCCTTCCCGGCGCTGCCAATGCTCTCGGTCTGCGCATTGCACCCAATACATCTCGCAGCGCACAGCATCAACAGGTTTTCTGGGTGCGGCCCGGTAAAAGGATAATGCTTGCCTTTGGTGGGGGACCGGTGTGGGGTGTTTGATGGATGCGCATACTTCAGTCGGTTTGGGTGTATTGGTGGCCCGTGCCCGTGAGGAACTTTTGGCGCTGCATGGTGAAGGCGAGCGGGCGCGGGTGGAGGGGGGCGTGCGGCGGGTGGCGGAAAGGTGGCAGGCCGGTGACGGGGATGCGGACGAGTTCACGCGCTTCTGTGTCGGGCATTACCTCCCGCAGGGGCAGGCTTTGGAGGGGTTGCTGGATCGCTTTGAAAGGGTGCTGGATGTGATGGGAGGTCATCTTCACGAGATCCGCCGCCATCTCCGGATCTGGGCCGATTTGCCGGCATCGGAGAGCAAGGCGCTGCATCCGTATGATTCGCTTTTCGCGCGCCTCGACCCCGCGTCCGACTACATCGAGCAGATGCACAAACAGCGGCTTGCCTTTGCCATTCTCCTCAATTTCGAGCCGCCCGGGCCGTCTTTGATTGCCTCGGAAACGTCCGGATGGTCCAGCAGCCGATGGGCTGCCTTGAGGGTGGCCGGAGCGATCGGTCCACGGATTCCCGCCGAGCTGACGGACGAGACACGCCATGTGTATGAAAAGGCGCGCAAGTTTGTTGCTGAATTTCACATTCCGGTGGGCGCGTTGGTGGATTCCGAGGGCCAGCGGTGGATGGAGCCGGAGAAGCGCCTCCTCGCACACTGGCTGCTGCGCGAGGAGATCCGCTCGTGCTACGGCGAACCCTCCGGCTTGGCGCGACAGCGTGCGCTTCTGGCCGTGATGGGCCGCGCCATCGACGGCACCATTCCTTCCGAGATCATGGCCGGGCGAGCCACCGGGGACTGGGATGCGGTCGCGAACACCTTGGGAGGCAGGCTGCCGGAAGGCTTCGCCGGTCCGCAGCGCTATGAAACCCTAATCAAGCATTTCCATCTGGCACGCAAGATCGACGCTTATCATCCAGACCACCCCACGGCGATTGCGCGCAAGTTCGGCCTGGAGCGGGAGATGGGTGAGGAGCAGGTGGAATCCCTGCTGGTTGAATTGCTTGAGTCGCCGGTGCGGCGGCGGCTGGCGGGAATTTTGCGCGACAGGCTGGGGCGGCCCTTGGAGGCCCACGACATTTACTTTGAGCAAGTCGGCGACGACATGGACGGGACCGAACTAGATGCCCGTGTGAACGAGCGCTTCTCGGACGAGGATACCTTTGAGAACGCGCTGCCTGCGATCCTCAGGGGGCTCGGGTTTTCGGAAAAGGATGCGGTGTTTTTCGGTGCGCGCATCCGGGTGGAGATTGCTCGTGGGGCCGGTCATGCCGTGCGTCCGGGACGGCCCGAGTATGGGGCCTGGCTACGTACCAACCGGCAGCCGAGCGGCTTGGGTTGGGCTGGGTTCAGCACGGCAATGCATGAATTGGGGCATAACCTGGAACAATTGATCTCGACACACTTCGTGCCCCGCGCCGCCCTGCGTGGGGTGCCCAACACCGCCTGCACCGAGGCCTTTGCTTTCCTTTACCAATCCCAAGGCCGGAAGGTGCTCGGGATCGAGGAAGGTGCCACGCTGGGGCGGCATGCCGCATCGACAATGCTGGCGGCCTGCCAGATCGCCGGACCCTCGTTGGTCGAGCTGTATACGTGGCGCTGGCTGTATGCGAATCCCGGCGCCGACGCTGCGGCCCTGCGCGACGAAATGCTGCGTATTGCGGACCACCTCTGGCGACGTTATTACGAAGAGGATTTTGGCACCGACCGCAACCACATCCTGGCAGCGTACCAGCACATGATTGCCTACCCTCTTTATCTTCCGGACTACCCGCTCGGGCACGTGATCAGTTTTCAGATTCACGCTCACATGGAGGGCAGGGACTTGGCCGCCGAGACGCTGCGCATCTGTTCGACCGGGCGAGTTTCCCCCGACGCGTGGATGCGTGCGGCGGTGGGCGGTCCTGTATCGGCGGCCCCAATGATCGAAGCCGCAGGTTCGTTTTCCTCTTGAACGCGGTGGGGCGCTGTGCTACTTTTGCGTTCCAGCTACGAATTTTCGCAGATGGGTGGTGCGCAAGCCCCACTCATTTTTTTTCCCCTCGTCCCGCGAACACAGCAAAAGGAAACCCGAACCATCCAAAGCCATGACTTCCGACCTTCTCGCCTTGATGGAATATTATGAAAAGGAAAAGGGCATCGACCGTGCTGTCATGGTGGAGGCGATTGAGAGCGCGTTGCTTGCGGCATCGCGCCGCAGTGTTGGCCCGGCACGTGAGTTGCAGGTACGGATTGATCCGGCCAAGGGGAAGATTCGGGCCATAGCGCGCCTGATTGTTGTTGAGAGCGGCAAGCCGAACTACGAGCAGATTCCGCTGGCGATGGCGCGCCGGATCAAGGCCGATGCTGAGGTGGGTGACGAGGTCGAAGTGGAGGTGACTCCGAAGGATTTCGGGCGCATTGCGGCGCAGACGGCCAAACAGGCTATCAACCAGCGTCTGCGCCAAGCGGAGAAGGAGATGATTTACGAGGAGTTCAAGGATCGAGCGGGCGACATTGTCCAGGGCACGGTTCGCCGTTTCGACAAGGAGGGTGTGGTGATCGATCTGGGTCGATTCGAGGGTTTGATGCCCGCGCGAGAGAAAGTGCCTGGTGAAGACTACCATGTGGGCGATCGCTTCAGGGTGTATGTGGTGGCTGTGGAGAACGGTCCGCGCGGCCCGGAGATTATCCTTTCGCGCTCGCATCCGAACTTTGTGCGTCGCCTCTTCGAGTTTGAGGTCAGCGAAATCGCCGACCGCTCGGTGGAAATCCGCTCGATCGCCCGCGAGGCGGGGTATCGGACGAAAATCGCGGCCTGGTCGCCCGATCCCAAGATCGATCCGGTTGGGGCCTGCGTGGGCCTGCGTGGGGCGCGGGTTAAGAACATCGTGCGGGAGTTGAACAACGAAAAGGTCGATGTGATTCGCTGGGTGGACGACCCTGTGGAAATGGTGATCGAATCGCTGAAGCCCGCGGTGATCGAACCGGGCAAAGTCACGGTCGAGGAGGGGGAGCGCCGACTCATCGTTCGCGTCCGGGAGGATGATCTTTCCAAAGCAATTGGCACGCGCGGACGCAATGCGCGGCTGACGGCCCGTCTGATGGGTTGGGATGTGAGAGTAGTCAAGGACGAGACCAAGCACGAGAAGTTCGAAGCCAGGGTGAGCGAGGCTGAGGGCACTTTGGCCTCGCAGCTGGGCATCAGCGAGGAACAGGCCAACATCTTGGTCGATACCGGAATGAATTCGCTGGAGGTGATCACCACGTGCCTGGCCTCGGACATCGCCGAGGCGCTTGGCCGCACCGAGGAAGAAGGTGCCGCCATCCTCGAAAAAGCCAAGTCCTTGGTTGCGGATCGCGCGGCGGCGAAAGCAGCGGCGGCAGCCGCTGACGAACAGCCGCCGTCCGAAGACTCACAACCGGAGACTGCCTCCTGATTCCCGGCCCGCTTCCTGCGGTCCGGGTGCGCGGCGCCATCGCACATAGAACCTGATCCCGCGCCGGATGAACCATTCGGACGGCGGGCTAAAAACCATTTTCCCTCAAGCCGAACTTGAGCGAAACTGACCGACCACATGCCTGACACTCCCCAGAATCCGGATTCGTCCGCCGAAAAAGCCCAAGCTGGCAAGGATGTTCTTGACCTTCTCGGTGGCGCGCCTTCGCGCCGCCAGCGTCGCAAACAGAAGGTCGTCGAAGAGCAGCAGCCAGCCCCTGCCGTTGAGCAGGCTCCCAGCGAGCTTGACGAGAAAAAGAAGAAGGCTCTTGATCTGGTCGACTTCGGTGACGACGAACCCAAGCCAAAGAAGAAGAAAGCGCTCCTTAAGACGGGATTGTCGCCATCCCTCGCGAGTATCGGCATCCCGGCCCCACAGAAGCCGGCAGCTGTGAAGCCGGTGGACGACCCGCTTGCCGCCGCGTTGCGTGCGGCCGGGCTTGCGCCCAAGCCGAAGCCCGAGGCGTCGGCCGCCGGGCCTGAGAAGGAAACGGCTGCAGCCGCGGAAGACACCGCGCCCGCGCCGGAAACCGCCGCCACGGAAACCCCGGGAGAGGGCGACGATGGAAAGCCGGTCATCTCGCTCAAGTCGCCGGTGCTGCTCAAGGACCTCGCGGTCATGCTGGGGCTTCGTCCATTCATGCTGATCAAGGATTTGATGGAGATGGAGATTTTCGCCAATCCCGACTATAGCCTTGAAGTGGATGTCGCTGCCACCCTCTGTGAAAAGCACGGCTTCGTGGTTGAGCGCGAGCGCCGCAAGAAAGACGGTGGCGTGAAGGCCGAGGACGACAAGCCGGTCGAGCCGGAACCGCCGCCGGAGCCACCGCCCGAGGTGCTCGACATGATGCAGTTGCGCGCGCCCATCATCACATTCATGGGCCACGTCGACCACGGCAAAACTTCGCTGCTTGATTCCATCCGCAAGGCGCGGGTGGCTGCGGGCGAGGCAGGTGGGATCACGCAGCACATTGGAGCCTACAGTGTGCAGCACAACGGCCAGCCGATCACATTTCTCGATACGCCGGGTCACGCGATATTCACGCAGATGCGCGCCCGCGGTGCTTCGGCCACCGACATTGTCGTTCTTGTGGTGGCTGCCGACGACGGCTTCATGCCACAGACCGACGAGGCGCTCAGCCATGCCCGGGCCGCCGGTGTCACGATCATGGTGGCGATCAACAAGGTCGATTTGGCCACAGCGAATGTCGACCGCGTCCTGACACAGATGCAGGAGCGCGACCTCATGTCCGAGGAATGGGGTGGCGACACCATCACCGTTCGTGTCTCGGCGCACACCGGCGAGGGACTTGAGCAGTTGCTCGACATGATGGCCCTCCAATCTGAAGTGCTGGAACTCAAGGCTGATCCGAAAGAGAATGCGCGTGGCACGGTGATCGAGGCCCGCATGGAAACCGGGCGCGGTCCTGTGGCCACGGTGATTGTGCGCACCGGCACGATCCGCACGGGAATGCCTTTTATATGCGGCCCCTTCCACGGCAAGATCAAGTCACTGCTCGACGACCTTGGAAACAAGATCACGGAGGTCGGCCCTGGCCTTCCCGCCGAGATCGTTGGATTCAGCGATCTTCCCAACGTGGGCGACGAGATGGTGGAGATGAAAAGCGACCGCGACGCCAAGCGTCTCAGCGCGGAGCGTCAGGAGGAGTTGCGCACCGAGAAGCTGCAGGCCCCGCAGCGTGCGCGTCTGGAAAACCTTTTCGCCTCAATGGACTCCGGCCGCGCCAAGGAGTTGCGCATTGTGCTCAAGGGCGATGTGCAGGGGTCGGTGGAGGCAATTGCCGGCGCTCTTGGCGACATTCCCAGCGACAAGGTGCGCCTCAACATCATCCACTCCGCTGCCGGTCCGATTTCGGACAGCGACGTGCTGCTCGCGTCGGCTTCGGACGCCATTGTCATTGGTTTCAACGTCAAGCTGGAAAGCAATGCGGTTAAAACCGCGAAACGGGAGAGCGTGCAGGTCAAGCTTTACTCCATTGTCTATGAATTGATTGACCAGATCAGAGAGGCGATGAGCGGACTGCTCGAGCCGGAAACCCGCGAGAGCCAGCTTGGCCATGCCAAAGTGCTCCAGGTATTCAAAATCAAGCGCGGCCGTGTCGGCGGCTGCATGGTGATGGAGGGCCGCATTCTGCGCAAGGGGCGCGCCCGCGTTGTCCGCGATGGCCAGGTTGTTTACGATGGTCCGATCGGCACACTCCGCCGTTATCAGGAGGATGTCGATGAAATCAAGGCCGGCAACGAATGCGGCATCCGCCTTGGCGACTACAACGACTACGAGGTCAACGACATCATCGAGTGCTACAACCTCGAGAAAGTGCAGCAAACCCTTTGAGCCCCCAACCCCTCTGCCCAACCCGCCGCCCATATCGGCATTACCCCGCCGCCAACGGCGCGGATATCCCATGAGCCAACGACTTCTCCGTGTCCGTGAACTGCTCCAGCGCGAGCTGGGGGCCCTGCTCCAGCGCGAGCTGGAATTTGGATCGTGTCTTGTATCGATCCACGACCTCGAACTCACCCCCGACCTCAAGTCGGCCAAGGTGTTCATTGGTGTGCTGGGCGGCGGTCCTCACGCTGGCGCACGGGTGCTCGAGAAGCTTGAAAAACACCGCGGCGTCTTTCAATCGAAAATCAGCAAACGTGTCGTCCTCAAGCACACCCCGACTCTGCGTTTCGTGATCGACGATTCCGTCGAGCGGGGCGTGCGTACGCTGCAACTGCTCGATGAAATCGGCGACCCCGATGAAACCGCCGAGGGCGGTTCCGAGCAGTCCTCTGAAGACACCCGGGACCTTCAGCCACCCCCCATTTCATGACCAGCGCCACCGTGCCCACCACAGCCAGCGAACCCGCCACCGTCGCCCGAATTTTCGGTGATTACGATTCGTTCGTGCTCGCCAGCCACATCCGCCCCGACGGGGATGCCATTGGATCCTGTCTTGGCCTTGCCCATGCGCTGCGAGCGGCGGGCAAAAAGGTCGTGGTTTTGAACGAAGACGGCTGTCCCTCCAATCTCGATTTCCTTCCCGGCGCGGAGGATGTGATCAAGGCGTCTGCAGCTCCCGATGTGATCGACGCGGAGGTGGTGATCGCCCTCGACACCGCCAGCCGCGAACGCCTGGGTAGATCGACGCTGAGTCTGCTTGAGTCCCAGCCCCGGCTGTGGGTGAACATCGACCACCACGTCAGCAATCCCGGGTATGGCGACGTGGCGCTGGTCGATGCCACGGCTCCGGCCACCGGGCAAATCGTTTTTGAATTGCTTGAGGCAGCAGGGCTCGAAGCTCCACCTGAAACCCTCGAGGCCCTTTACGTCGCCATTTCCACCGACACTGGCTCGTTTCAATTTCCGAATACGACGGCCCGCACGTTTGCCATCGCATCGGAAATGGTCGAGCGCGGCCTGGATGTCGGGCGCATCTCGGCACTCACCTACCACCGGCGACCGCTGCGGAAGGTCCGCCTGCTCCAGCATTTGTTCCAGCGTCTCAGGCTTGACGCCAACGACCGTGTCGCGAGCTGGGACCTGGACCTTGCCACGAAAGAGAGACTCTCCCTGCTGCCCGATGATTCCGAGGATTTGATCGATCAGATCCGCGCCATCGACAGCGTGATCGTCGCCGTTTTTTTTGAAGAGCTGCCGGGCGGAGCCGTCCGGGTCAGCAGCCGCTCCAAAGACCCCGCCATCGACGTCTGCCGCATCTGTGCGCGGTTCGGCGGTGGTGGCCATCCACTCGCCGCGGGTGCCCGCATCCCCGGCCCACTTGAACAAGCACGTGAATCCTTCCTCCAAGCCATCCATGAGGCGGTCGCGGAACTTCCGCAGACCTGACAACCCGATCGACGGAGTTCTGCTCGTCGACAAGGCACCTGACATGACCTCGCACGACGTGGTTGCCATTGCTCGTCGTGCGTTGGGCACGCGTCGCATCGGCCATTGCGGCACGCTGGATCCGATGGCCACCGGCCTGCTGATCTTGGTGATTGGTAGGGGCACGAAGATTCAGGATTTGCTCATGGCCGAGGAGAAGGAGTATCGCGGCATGCTTACCTTGGGCGTGACCACCAACACGCAAGATCGCCAGGGAAGCGTGCTCGAACAACGCGAGGTTCCGCCGGTCGACGAAGGGGTGCTGCGGCCGATCTTCGAAAAATTCAAAGGCGACTTTTTGCAGATTCCTCCGATGGTCAGCGCCATCAAAAAGGACGGAGTGCCGCTCTACAAACTTGCCCGCAAGGGTCAGGAGGTCGAGCGGGACCCGCGGCCTGTGCATGTGTTCTCGTATGCCATCGGCCGCATCGAGCCCCCGCATGTGGAGTTCGGGGTGCGATGTAGCAAGGGATTTTACGTCCGCACCTACGCGGCCGACATTGGCGAGGCCCTGGGTTGCGGAGCCCATCTCTCGGCCCTTCGCCGTTTGCGCTCTGGAAAATTCTCGGTCGAGGGGGCGATTCCTGCGATGGACTTGAAGACCACGCCACGCGGTGAGATCGAGGCGAGAGTCATGAGTCTGGCCGAGGTTTCGCGTCTGCGGGGGGCCTGATTTTCCGAGGTTGCGGAGTGCCTCACATGCCAGCTTGTCATGCCTAATGTTTTGATGCGCCACCCAAGAGAGCTAGACGCTCTCGGCGCACCGGTGGTGCTCGCACTCGGCGTGTTTGACGGCGTTCACATTGGCCACCAGGCGGTGCTTCGGGCGGCGGCCCGGTGGGCGGCGGGCGGAAGAGCGGTGGCCGTGCCACTCACTTTTGATCCCCACCCCCGCCACTTTCTAACAGGGGAAGGGCAGCCGCCACGACTGCTGACCAATCTGCCCCACAAGCGTCTCATCCTCGAGCGCCTTGGATTCCCGCATGTGCTCGCATTGCCCTTCAATGCCCACCTCGCGGCGATGCCCGCTGAGGGGTTCCTTGATTTCATTCTATCGCACGGGCCACCTATCCACGGAATTGTCACGGGATTCGACTTCCGCTTCGGCCATTGCCGTGGTGGAGACTCGCAATTATTGGAAGAGATCGCCGCAGGGCGTGGATTCGGGTTCGAGGCCATCGAACCCGTGCGGGTCGGCGGCGAAAGAGTGAGCAGCACCCGCATCCGCGAGGTGGTGGCGGCTGGAGAGCTGGACCTTTGCGAGCCCTGGCTGGGGCGGCCCTACACGGTATTTGGGGTGGTTTCGCAAGGGCGGCGCCTTGGCCGTCGGATCGGTTTCCCGACCGCCAATGTCGAACCAGCATGCGAACAATTGCCACCCGACGGAGTTTATGCGGTCGAAACACGTATCGAAGGGCAGGGAGAACCGTTGGGTGGGGTGGCCAATCTCGGCATGCGCCCGACAGTCTGCGAAAATGAAAAGCAACGCCGCCTCGAAGTACATCTCTTCGACTTCGAGGGCGACCTTTACGGGCGCAGTCTCGAAACCCGCTTCCTACGCCACCTGCGCGGCGAACGATCCTTTGACGGCATTGACCAACTCAAAGCCGCCATCGCTGCCGATGCCGAAGCAGCGCGGCGCGTGCTCGCTGGAGGGTGAGCGGTTCGCTCAAAAAGTCACTCTCCCTTGATATAGTGGAGGATGCCCCATCGCAGGCTGCCCGCCTGGCCCGCGCCGACCCAGTGTTGCAGTCCCTGCAACATATTGTCGATATAGGCGTCGCTGATTCCGCCGTCGAGTGTGGAGCGTTTTCCCGCCAATTCATCATGCACGCGCAGGTAGTGGGTGGTCAGTTGTTGGGAATGATCCGCGAAGCCGCCGACGCTCCAGCCAAGTGACTCCGCATAGCGGTTATATTCCTCCACCGAACCGAGCGAGTCGAGATGAATGCGCTTGTACACATCCGCCAGAGCGGCGGCATCGACCTCCGGAGTTTGCATGATGTCGGTGAACACGAAGTGCCCGCCAGGTTTGAGCACGCGGTCCACTTCTTCAAAAACACGGCGGCGGTTGCCGCTATGCAGGATCGAGTCCTGGCACCAAACGGCATCGAATGATCCGGCCTCGAAGGGAAGATTCTCGAAGTCGCCGTCGATCACTTCGATGCGGTCTTCGAGGCCTTCCTCTTGATTGCGCCTGCGGTTGCGCTCATTTTGGATCTCGCTGAGATTGAGGCAGGTGATGTCGTAGGCGCGTGTTTTGACAATGCGCCGTGCCGACCCACCGTATCCGGCACCAATATCGAGCAGCCTGCCACCGCGTTCCGGATTTTCCGGGAGGAGCGCAAGCATGGCTTCCACGGTTTTCACGCCGGCCTCACCTATGGGACAGTCCGGGCTGTCGTATAATCCGATGTGGATGTCCTCGCCCCCCCAGATCCGGGCGTAGAAATTGTCCGCATCGCTGCTGTTGTAGTATTCCCTCGCGCGGTTTACCGCATCTGATGTCTGCATTGATTTCCTTTCCTCGCTCATGATGATTTGACGCCGGGCTTGGTCCCGGTCTTCCCAAGGTAGCTTTTCTCGGCAATGTGGATAAAAAAGTC
>SLCJ01000368.1 GCA_007125835.1 Verrucomicrobiales bacterium
CCACAAGCTGTCCTCCAAACCGGCGAAAACAGCGGCCACCCTGTCACCATCATCAAGCAGGTCATCGGCTGGATGGGGCACGACCCCTTCCGGCCTCACCGCAAGCACACGGTTCACCGCATCGATATCGTGGACGAAAACAATCACCCCGGCGGGCGATTCCACCGCGGAAAACGTGGTGGCCGCCTGGAAAAATCCGGGGTCCGTGCCCGCAGGGCGGCGGAACGTGCGTCCGTCAAAACGCACCAGCCCCCCCGCCGTGCCCACCCATAGGTATCCTCGTTGGTCCGCCACCAAGGCATGGACGTCATTATTCGGCAGGCCGTCATCCGCCTCCCAAACCGCCACGCTCATCACGCCGCGCCGCGCCTCCACCACCGCCGACCCACCCCAGGCCGTGGCACCGCCACCGGCCAGAGTGATCCCCCCGCACAATGCGGCCACCCGAAGAATTCGCTGTGCTGGACAAGCCATGGCTGGCAAAGCATTCACCACATCCCAAGGCATGTCGAGATCGTTTCCCGCGTCAGAACGCCTTACCCGGCTGGTGAAAAAATCCACATGGAGAACCTTGTGGAAAGAACCCGCAAATATGCCACGTTTGCTAAGCCATGATCACTCTCCCCAAATTTTCCCTCCTCCGTCGTTTGGCCCTGGTTTCCACGGCCGCATTCACCAGTGCGTCACTCTCCTTTGCCGATGAGGCAGGGGATTCCGAAATCATCCAGTTGTTCAACGGTGAAAACCTCGACGGCTGGATCATTCCTGAAGGCGATGGCGGCGCTTGGAAAGTGGTCGATGGCGTGATCGACTACCGCGCCCAGAGCCAAGCCCCGGGAGCCAAGGACCTGTGGACCGAGGACGAGTTCGGCGATTTCAAACTGCGCATCGACTGGCGCATCATCGACGCGCCGACCATCGAGCGCATGCCTGTCATCCTCCCCGATGGCTCGGAAAAACGCGACGACGACGGCAATGTGGTCACCGTGGAGGGACCAAACGCCGACTCCGGCATCTACCTGCGCGGCAGCAGCAAGTCGCAAATAAACATCTGGTGCTGGCCGGTCGGCTCCGGCGAGGTGTGGGGCTACCGCACCGACCCCAACATGCCTCCCGAAGTGCGCGCCGCCGTCACCCCCTCGTCAAACGAAGACAAACCCGTCGGCGAATGGAACACCTTCATCATCACCATGCAGGGCGAGGAACTCACCGTCGAACTGAATGGCACCACCGTGATCGAAAATGCGCGCCTCCCCGGCATCGCGGAAAAAGGCCGGATCGCCCTCCAACACCACGGCGGAGTGAACGCCGACGGCACTTATCGCCCCGCCTCCAGCCTCGTCCAATTCCGCAACATCTACCTCAAGCCGCTCTGAGGCTGCCCCGGGACCGCCAAGGTCCTCGTTGGCTTGAGAATGAGATGACAAAGGCTCGCCGTTCACGGCTTTGTCTTTGGCTTTCCCATTCGCCATGCAAACAGGGACGTCGGCCCGCCCGGTGGCGGGAAATGCCTTGCCTTCACCGCATACACCTTGCTGCCGTTGTCCGAGCCCGCCGCGTTGCACAGGTTCCAGCGCGGCTCGACCTTCCAGTCCGCGAAGATTGAGACGGAAGGGATGGGGTTCGGGGTGCTCATGTGAGAGGGTTGATCCGTTTCACCCCGACGAAACGATCGAAGCCGCGCTCATTGCTGGCAGTGGTAGCGGAGTGTTTCAGGCAGTGCAGGGCGATCAAACCGTCTGTGGAGAAGTTGCCGCCGGTGCCCGCTTCCTCCAGCAGGCCAAAAAAGAACGGCTCAACGCTACTCAGTCACGATTTGCGCTGTTTCCGAATCATATCGGCATCCGACAAGAGAACCGACCATCAACTTCTGAACTGCCTCTTCGATCACGGGAAACGGAACAAGAAACCACTCTTGCGGATTTACATCGCTGCCAAAACGATCTTTCAGTTCTAGGTCCAGTCGTGCGCTTTTGAGGAACCTGTGCATCAGCGTTTCGAGCCGCTTTCGGTTGATGTTACCCAGTTTGTAGGTTGCCACGACTTCCACGTCGGCCAGCAGGTAGGTGGGATCTTTCTTCGCGTTGGCGATCCGCGCACTCACGTCGCCTCCGGTCACCCCGATTTTGTGGATGACTTCCCTGTTCGCAGCAATAAAGGGATTGTCTGAGCGACTCCGCAGCACGTAGATTGTTCCCGCCTCGACGTCATCGGCATCCCATTCACCCCCAAATGTCAGTTGCGCTGCGTCCTTGGCCCTGACGACACGACGTGCGGACGGATCATCGTAGAACGCGCGCTGCAAAGACCTCAGCAGCAGGTTGCTCTCCGTGCCATTGGCGAAAATGAGGCGCAGGCGGCGGTCCACTTCGCCGGCGGTGATCTTGAGGGGTTCTCCGACTTCGGCCACGTGGAGGGTAATGCCATTGAGGATGAAAAAGTCCTTCTCGCCGATGCTGCGGTTTTCCTCAGTAATGGGTTGCGTCTGGACCAATCCCGCGCGGATCTCCCCTTCCACCTTCTCGAAGAAGGGCTTGAATTTTTCAAAGTCCTCACACCGCGTGCGCTGGGCAATTTCTTCTGTGGCCCGCTTTTCAGCGGCAGTCCGCACATGCTTTAAGCTTGTAATGTCTCCGCCATCGCTTTCCTCAGCACCCAAGGCGGCCAGGAGTTCGTCGTCGCTCAGCACGGCATCCGCCTGCGCACTCACCTGATATTCAGCCGCATCTTCCCGAACGGCTGGGGATCCGCCCTGCGCATCATGCCATGCAAGAAGGCCGCGCGGATCCCGCCCCTCAAGGACGGCACGGCATTCCTGCGACTCGCGAATCCGGTCCAGTCGCACCGCGTAAAGACGCTCAAAAATGTCGCGGTCTTCGCCGTGCTGGGGTGGTCTGCCATGTTCATCGACAAAGCGTTCGATCTCCTCGAACCCAGCGATGATGCGTTGTTCTCGCGCGGTGAGGCCGCCGCTCTTCGCCCGTGCGGTTTCAACGCCCAGCTCATCGAGCAAGCTCAGGTCTTCGTCTTTGATCGATTTAGCCATCTTTTTCTTTGCGGACCTTACGTTGCAGGAAAGCGATGCCCTCCGCCATTCGTTTTTCCCATGGATCGTGTGCCGTGATGGAGGGCAGGCGGCCTTTTTCCTTTTTGAAAAGCAGGGCGCGCTTGGCCAATTCGCGGGCCTCATCAAGGGAAAGCGTGGCGCGCTTGGCGGCGATGATGGCCTTGAGGTGTTCGAGACGCTCGGCGGTCATCGCCTTGGAGAGGATGGCGTAGGCTTCGCCAAACGGGTTGATGCGATCGATCAGGTCGATATCCAGCTCGCGCATATCGAGAGCGAACTGGCGAATGCCATCGATCAATGCGGTGTTCGGGGCGGGTTCCGTGCCTGGATTTGCTTCTTCTGATGGAGCCTCGTCGGTGAGGGTCTTTTTCGCCTGCTGCACGATGTTGAGTGCGGCGATGGCATGTTGGCGGACCGCCTCGTGGTCTTCATCGTCGAGATTGGGGAACTTCTCCTGGATGATTTTCCCCATGCGCACTTGTGTGAGTTCCTCCGGGACCAGTTCTTCGGCTGCGAATAGCCCTTTCTCGAGCGAGGGTTTGTCTTGCACGAATGCGGTGACGAGTTCGTTGAGATCCTCGCGGCAGATGCGGTCGGCCTCCCTGCTCTTCGGCTCGGCAAGGCCCTTGATTTCCAATTGGACATGCCCCGTCGCCGGGTTGTAGCCGACGTTGGTTTTCTCCGGATCGTATCCGCCGGGGCCGTAGTCGTAGCCAGGCGTCGGGCCGTTGTTTGGATTCTTCGGCCGGAATTCAAAGCGCGGGGCCAGCACCTGCTCCATCAGCAGGCTGGCGGCGATGGCCTTGAGTGTGTCGTTTACCGCCTCCGTCACCGCCTGTTCGCTGGCATCCGGCTCGGCGATGAGGTTGGTGAAGCGCGCGCGGGTCTTGTCCTTCGCATCGCGGGTGGCGCGGCC
>SLCJ01000380.1 GCA_007125835.1 Verrucomicrobiales bacterium
CAGGCCGAACACGGCAAAGACAGCCAAGTCGGACTCATCACCAACAGCCGCCGCCTGCTCGACGAAGTCATCGCCCAACTCGAAACCCAGTCCGCCACCCTCTCCCGTCAGGAACCCCTCCGCCACGTCCTCGAACACGGCACATTCTGCATCCTCGAACGCTCCCTCACCGAAGCCGTCAACCTCACCAACGCCTTCGCACCGGAACACCTCTCCCTCGTCGTCGAAGATCCAGAAAGCCTCCTGCCCGAAATCCGCACCGCCGGTGCCGTCTACCTCGGCGGCCTCGCACCCGTGGCCGCCGGCGACTTCCTCGCCGGCCCAAGCCACGTCCTCCCCACCGCCGGCGCCGGCAAAGCCTTCCCCGGCCTCACCGCCGAAATGTTCCAACGCCGCACCAGCATCGTCCGCTTCTCCCAACCCGCCGTCAACGCCTCCGCCCCCATCGTCCAAACCTTCGCCCAAGTCGAAGGCCTCGACGCCCACGGCCGCTCCGTCTCCCTCCGCACCTCCCCCTAACCCAACTTCGTCACTTTTTCGGCCAAACTCGCCAAAAATCATTTTTTTGACTCGGGAACCCTTGATTTTCCTCGGAGGGGCATGTTCACCCCCTTGTGCACCAACCTACCAAAATATTTACCTGGTCCAAAAACAATTAGATTTTTAATTGCTTGCAAAATTCCTGGTCCTTAAAAAAGGGTTGCGGGTGGTGGATCTTTGGGTATTTTGGAGGATGAAGGATCCGCGATTACTGGCTGCGCCGGGGCGTGTGGGGGTTTATCACCTGTGTTCTCGGGTGGTGGATCAACGGTTTGTGATCAAGCAGCGGGAGAAGGTGCGGTTTATGAAGTTGGCACGTGGCGGTGCAGCGTTTGCCGGGGTCGAGCTGATTTCGTGGTGCGTGATGGACAACCATTTTCACCTTTTGGTGCGGGTGCCACCGGTGGATGCAGATCAATTGGAAGATGAAGAGGTTCTGGAACGGCTGAAACACCTTTATTCCGAGAATAAATGCGAATACCTGCGCGAGGTTTGGCGGCGCTGCGGGAATGCACAGGCGCGCGGCCAGTTCCTGGCCCCGTTCCGCGCACGCATCGGTAATTTGAGTGATTTCATGAAAACCCTAAAGCAGCGGTTCAGTCAGTGGTATAACCGCTGCAAGTGCCGCGAAGGCACTCTTTGGGAAGGCCGTTTCCGCAGTGTTTTGTTGGAACACGAAGAGGGGGACCGGGGCCTCGGACCTTTGGTTCGCTTTGTGGCGGGGTATATCGATTTGAATCCCGTGCGGGCCAAGATGGTTTCGCGTGCCGAGAATAGCTCTTGGAATGGTTTTGGCTCCGCTGTTCGCGGTGACGCCCTGGCGCTGGCAGGGCTTCGCCTGCTTTGGGGTGAGGATGCGCACAAGCGCGGCGGGAGCGGCGGGCTGATCGAAAAGCACCGTCTGATGCTGGAAAAAGACGAGCCGCTGGGCTCAATGGCCGAGCATTCGACCCGCCGTCCAACCAGAAAACGAGGGTTGCTCGAGTCCGGAGAAGCTCAGATCGATAAAGCCCACTCGGATTTCAAATTGATTTACGGCTTGTCACCCGGGACGCGGATGAGCTGTCGATGTCCCGAGGTGAGCCGCGCCCGAATTCTGGGGCAACCGGGCCGCGAGGTCGGCAGCTCGACAGTCACCTGACCTTGACGCCATCGGCTGTCGCCGCCAAAATCAGATCTGTGAACGCCGACAGCAGCCCCACTGACTCCCGACCGATCCGAATCCGGGGCGCGCGAACCCACAACCTCCGGGGCATCGATGTTGATATTCCCCGCAATCGACTGGTGGTCATCACCGGGGTTTCGGGCTCCGGAAAGTCGTCACTCGCTTTCGACACGCTTTATGCAGAGGGGCGAAGGCGGTATATGGAATCCTTGTCGGTTCAATCGCGACGGTTTCTGACGCAGATGGAGAAACCGGATGTGGATTTCATCGATGGTTTGTCGCCGGCGATTGCCATCGAGCAGCGCTCACTGCCTCCCAACCCGCGTTCAATTGTCGCCACGCTTACGGAAATTTATGATTTCGCCCGGGTATTGTATGCGGCAGCGGGCACGCCTCACGATCCGGACACCGGCACGCCGCTGCAGCGTTTGGGCACCGGCGAAATCCTACAAGAACTCACATCCCTTGAGGAAGGCAGCCGGATCACGCTTCTAGCCACCATCGACCCCGACTCGCCCTTGCGCGCCTCGACGGACCTTCGAAGCGAGTTGCGCCGACAGGGATTGATCCGCATCCGGCTCGACGGTGAAATCATCGATCTCGACGATACCGAGGCGGTGATTGGGGAAAAAGCGGAGTTTGACCTGGTGATCGACCGCCTGGTCAACCGCCCCGGGATCGAATCGCGCCTTGCCGATTCGATCGAAACCGCCCGGAGATGGTCACCTCACCGGGTTATCGCTCTCACTCAGACCAGCAAACCCGCCCCCCTTGTTGAGCGCGTTTTCCCGACCTCCTTCACCAATCCGGAGACAGGTTACACCCTACCTGATCTCCAGCCGAGGCATTTTTCCTTCAACTCCGCTGCCGGAGCATGCCCGCTATGCGAGGGCACGGGCCTCGCGCCGGACAAAAAAGGCAACACGAAAAGTGATGCCGAAGCCTGTCCTGAATGCGGTGGTGCCCGCCTCCGGCCTTGGGTGCGCGCGGTCACACTTGGTGAATCCATTGGCCAGGCGCTTTCCATTGACCGCTTCTGCTCGCTTTCCATCGCCGACGCGGCGGACTGGATCGCGAGCATTGAACAAAACGGCAATCTCCCAAAACACCTCCAGCCGCTCTTGGTGGAAATGGCAAACCGGCTTCGCTTCCTCCTCAAAACCGGCCTCCCCTACCTTACGCTCGACCGTCCGGCTTCCACGCTCTCTGGCGGCGAGTATCAACGGATTCGGCTGGCCACCCAACTCGGCTCAGGCCTCACGGGCGTGCTCTACGTGCTTGACGAACCCTCAATCGGCCTGCATCCGAGCGACAACCTTAAGCTGCTCGATTCTCTCCGCCACCTTCGCGACCTCGGCAACTCGGTGGTCGTCGTCGAACACGACCTCGACACCTTGCGGGCGGCGGATCACCTAGTGGAAATTGGGCCTGGCCCCGGGCATTTGGGAGGGCGTCTTCTGTTCTCCGGAAGCTATCGCGAAATGCTAGAAGGGCCGCTGCCGGAATCCAGAACACGCCGCTGGTTGAGCGGCGAGATAGGCGAAACAGAAGCGCCCCCCAACCACCGCCTGCCGACGTCCCCGCCCAGCTCCTCGGAAAAAACAAAATGGTTTCACCTCATAGGCGCATCAGGCCACAATCTTCGCGGCGTGGACCTGGCGCTTCCCCTTGGTCGTCTCACGGCCATTGCCGGGGTTTCCGGTTCGGGAAAATCCTCGCTCCTCCTCGGCACCTTGTTGCCTGCACTCGCGGCAAAACTCTCTCCCAAATCCTCATCGCGCCCACTCCCCTTCCAATCACTTTCCGGCGAAAAACCCATCAAGAAAGCCATCGCCATCAACCAGAAACCAGCAGCTGGCGGAAAACGTTCCACCCCGGCTTCCTATTGCGGTGCCTTGGATCCGATCCGGATCCTCTTCTCGAAAACACCGGCGGCCCGCACCCGCGGGTTCACCGCCTCGCGTTTTTCCTTCAATCGTCCCGGGGGCCGCTGCGAGGTCTGCTTGGGACTGGGCCGGATCGAAATCGACATGCAATTTCTCGCCGATGCCAGCATCACCTGTGAAAGCTGTGGCGGCACGCGATACAACCGGGAGACACTGGAAATCACCTACAAAGGGCGTAACATCTATCAGATTCTTGAAATGACCGTCGACGAGGCCGTCCGCTTTTTTGGTCCTGTCGCAGACGTCACTCGGCGCCTCGGGCCTCTGGTCGAGTGCGGCCTTTCTTACCTTCGTCTCGGCCAGCCGCTGGAAACGCTCTCGGGAGGCGA
>SLCJ01000401.1 GCA_007125835.1 Verrucomicrobiales bacterium
ATCGGTGTATCGGTGTATCGGTGTATCGGTGTATCGGTGTATCGGTGTATCGGTGTATCGGTGTATCGGTGTATCGGTGTTTCGGTGTTTCGGTGTTTCGGTGTTTCGGTGTTTCGGTGTTTCGGTGTTTCGGTAGGTCGGTAGGTCGGTGGGGCAGTGGGGCAGTGGCCCTCCGCTTTAGGTCGCCTGGCCTCAGGGGACCGGGGGTGATGCACCACTACCTTCCACCCACGCCAACTCGCAATCACCTCACCACCGCGCGATAGCGTCTTGGAGTGCGTGCAGTCCTCTGCCGCTTTGTCGGTGATGCGGCGAGGGTAGAGAGCGATGGAGTCGGTATTGGTTCTTTATGGCTCACCAAAACTTGGCTGGCGCAATTTTGGCCGGGCGATGATGGATCGCCCCTCCTTGTTCGAGAAGCAGCAGCACTTGAGGGCGGCTGTCCCCCGAGGAGCGGCGAACCTCCTTCGCCGATGCGGATGAAGAGGAAAATGGGGAGTGAGCTTCGCGCCTGGCCATTTGCTTCCCTATCCTCGGGCGATGATGGATCGCCCCTCCTTGGTCAAGATGCTCCGGCGCTTGAGGTCGGTGTTTGACTTCGTCTATGCGGGATGCGGCTGCGCCGACACGACCGCGTTCGCTATCGCTCACGAGGGCGTTCGGTGGGTCGGCTCTTACGGCACCCCTTCATTCTGCCCCATCTACAAGCGCCCCATCAGCCAATCACCTCACCACCGCTCAATCACGTGGAGCCTGCTTTCCGTGTGGCACATCACTCGGGCGGACTAATGCCTGCAAAAGTTGCCTGCCTGCAAAAGTTGCCTGCCAAAATTTGCTTGAAATTTTCCCAAAGAAATCTCTCGCAATAACCTCTCAAAACCTCCCCCTCGACCCCGGCAGGGGAAATCCGCCGCGTTTTGGCCCACCTCGGGGCGTGGGTGAGCTGTTGCGCTGCAGCGGGAGAATCGTTGATTGACAGAATTCTGTCCATGTGCGAATAGTTGCTTATGCAAACGGTCAATTACACTGAAGCTCGAAATCAATTGGCTGGCCTCATGGAGACCGCTTCCCGTGATCGAGAGCCCATTACCATTACTCGGAACGGTAACGGGGTCGTGGTGCTACTGGCGATTGAAGAATATGAAGCCATGGAAACGACTCTGCATCTCCACTCCACGAGAGCGAACGCTGCCCAAATCCAGCAAAGTCTGGCTGATTACGCCGCTGGTAAAATCCAATCCGGCGACCTATGCGACTGAGCTGGCTGCCCAATGGCTGGAAAGATTATCTTTACTGGCAAGAGAATGATCGCAAGGTACTCCAACGAGTGAACGAACTCATCCGAGATGCCCTGCGAAATCCGTTTTCTGGAATCGGCAAGCCTGAGCCGCTCAAGAACAATCTAAAAGGCTGGTGGTCCAGACGGATCACTCAAGAGCATCGCCTCATCTATCGGGTTGATGGTGATAGTCTTCTGATCATGCAGTGCCGATTCCACTACGACCATTGAGTTTCGGCCACTATGATTGAAAACTCTGATTGAAAACTCAGACGCCCATAGATTGTGAAAACCAGATTGAAAAATCTGTGCCTTCTCAGTTGCAACTCAATGATTTTAAATGACTTGCAATGGTCACCGTTGTGACGTCGCGCCATTCAAGTAAAAAATTTGTTTGGCGTTTGGTTGCCCAAAGGCTGCTCCACCGCATCCCGAGCTTGAATCCGTCTGATTTCCGCTGAAGTTCACAGAAGTGCCCCGTTTTCCGGCTCTCGGCGGCGCTTCTTCGCCAATGCGGATGAAAGGGGAAATGAGAAGGCGCTTCGCTCGATGCCATTTGCTTTTCCATCCTCGGGCGATGAAGGATCGCCCCTCCTTGTGGCCGAAAGGCAATACAGCGCGTAATAATTCCCGCCATCCACCGTAAACCGTTGCCGTTGTGCGATGATGATCCACAACGCGGCTCATCCGGTTCTAACTCCACCCAACTCTATCCCTTGTTTTTCGGGGCAGGTCAGGATGTCAGAGCCCTCGTTGTCGATGGCTTACAGCGCGGAGGATGGTGTCGAGGGTAGCATCGAGATGTTTGCCGAGGTCTTCGGCGAGGAAGCGGAGGACGAGGTGGCCGTGTTCCTGGAGCAGCGCGTCCTTGCGGCGGTCGCGGCGGTAGGCTTCGGGGGATGCGAGGTGTTGGGGGCCGTCGATTTCGATGGCAAGGCGAATGGTGGGGGCGTGGAGGTCGATTTCCATTTCGCTCCAGCCATCGAAAGGGATGGGCAGTTTGGCGTTGAGGGTGAAAAGCCCGGCAGTGGCGGGCATGGACTGGAGGCGGCGGAAGAGAAACTCCTCGGAGGCGCTGCGGGCGCGGTTGCTGTCGTCCGGGGTGCGTGTGGCTTGGAGGAACAGGTTGGCGAGGCGGGCGTCTATTCCATCGCGCACGAGGCGGCGGACGCTGGCGGCGTGGTCGTTTTTCCATCTGGCATCGACGGGCAGCGGCACGGCGGGCGGCCATCCGGGCAGGGCGCTGGCGGGCAGCAGGATGGTGTAGCCCACGGCTTCGTAGCCGTCGCACCGTTTGTCGAACATGCGGGCGAGCATGGGAATGTCGAGGTCGGCGTAGTCGTGGATACGGACTTCGCGTTTTCCATGGTGGAGCCGGTGGAGGCGGCCTGCATATTGGGCCACGGTGCCGCGCCAGGAGATGGGCATGGTGAGGAAGAGCGTGTCGAGGCGTGGGTCGTCGAATCCCTCACCGACGAATTTTCCGGTGGCGATGAGGATGCGGGTTTCGTTTTCAGGAATGGTGGCGAGGAGTTCGGTGGTTTCGCCCATGGCTTTCCGTGCCATGCCTCCCCGGAGAATAAGCAGGTGGTCGGCGCAGGGGCGGAGCAGTTCGGCGAGGATGGCGATGTGTTCGGTGCGTTCGGTGAGCACAAGCGGGTTGCGTCCCTCGCGAAGGGCGGCGGACACGTCGTCGCGGATCAGTTGGTTGCGCGGGGCTGACTGAACAATTTCCTTGCATAGGTTCTGATATTCCACGCGGCTGTCGGTGTCGGCTTCGGCACAGGAGCGGAGGCCGGTGGGACGGACGATGACGTGGTGGGTGAATGGTCGAGCGGAAGCCTGTTGTTTGGCGTCGACGCGATGGCGCACGGGTCCGCACTGCATGAAAATGATGGGGTGGTGTCCGTCTTTCCGGGTGACGGTGGCAGACAGCCCGAGCACAAAGCGGGCCTTGGCGCGGCGGACAGCGAGTTCGAAGCTGTGGGCGGAGATGTGGTGGCATTCATCGACAATGAGGTGGCCGTATCCACCGATGCGGTCGTCGACGAGGCCTTTGCGAACGAGGCTCTGGATCAGGGCCACGTCCAGACGGCCTGTGAGGGCGCGCTTGCCGCCTCCCAACCGTCCGATCTCATTCGCGGCCATGTCGAGAAATGTGGACAGCCGCTCGATCCACTGTTCCATCAACTGGCGGCGATGCACGAGAACGAGGGTGTTCACGCCGCGTGCGGCGATGAGGTGGGCTGCCAGGACGGTTTTGCCAAATGCGGTGGTGGCTGCGAGCACGCCGGTGTCGTGTTCGAGCAGGGCGGCGGCGGCGGTCTCCTGATCGGGGCGGAGGGTGCCGGTGAAGGAAGTATCGAGCTGGGTGCCTGGATTCCGTTTGTCGGCGAGGCGGGGTTTTATTTTGATTTGTTTGAAAAGGCCCAGCACATCCTCAAGGCAGCCGCGCGGAAGGGCGATGTGCTCCGGCAGATCCTCGGCGCATACGATGACCCGCGGTTTGTCGTGGGTCGAGAGGCGCATTGCCTGGGCGCGGTAGAATTCGGGATTCTGAAAGGCGGCGATGCGCTGCAGGCGGTTTGCCACGCAGGGCGGCACCTGCGATTTGGCAAAATAGAGTTGATCGGCCAGCACGATTTCCATTTTCCGGGGAAGGGGACCGGAGATGGG
>SLCJ01000177.1 GCA_007125835.1 Verrucomicrobiales bacterium
ATGCCCTCCGATCTAGCCCCCCTGCCGACGGGCTTCTGGCGCAACTGGCCCGACCGCCCCCTCACCGAATACGCAGCCGACATCCTCGCCCCCCTCCTCGGATCCGCCATCACCCACACCGACCTCAACCACATTTGCCGGGAAGCTTTCGATTTCCCAGTGGTCATCACACCACTGAAAGACTCCATACATCTCGTTGAGCTGTTTCATGGCCCGACCCTCGCCTTCAAGGATTTCGGCGCCCGTTTCATGGCCCAGCTCATCGCTCACCTGGCCAAATCCACAAACCGCTCGCAAACCACCATTCTCGTCGCCACCTCGGGCGACACCGGCGGCGCCGTCGCCAGCGCATTCCATCGAGTGCCCAATGTCCGCGTGGTCATTCTCTATCCAAAAGGCGGCGTCAGCAAGCTGCAGGAAAAACAACTCACCACCCACGGCGACAACATCAGCGCGCTCTGCGTCGATGGCTCCTTCGACGACTGCCAATACATGGCCAAATCCACCTTCGCCGATCACGCGCTCTCCACACGCCACGGCCTCGCCTCCGCCAACTCAATCAACCTTGCCCGCCTCCTTCCTCAGACACTCTATTATTTCGAAGCCGCACGCCTTCTCGCACGCAGCGAAACACAAACGGCAGCCGCCGACACCAGTCTCGCGCCTGTCTTCGTCGTGCCCAGCGGCAACTTTGGCAACCTCACCGCCGGAATCCTTGCCCAGCGCCTCGGCCTCCCGGTCCACCAATGGGTCGCCGCCACCAATCGCAACGACACCGTCCCGACCTTCCTCGCAGGAGCGCCATACCAGCCACGCCCCTCCGTGCCCACACTCTCCAATGCCATGGACGTCGGAGCACCCAACAACTTCGAGCGCATCCGCCACCTCTTCCAAAACAACGAAACCGCTATCCGTCAAGCCATCCATGGCTTCGCTTTCGACGACCCCTCCACCCTTGAGGCCATACAACGCCTCCATCGCGAATGCGGAACAATCGTGGATCCCCACACCGCCGTCGGCTGCCTCGCCGCCGAACAAACCCGCGCCAACCACCCCTCGCACCCCATTCTCATCCTCGCCACCGCCCACCCCGCCAAATTCCCCGAAACCATCCACACCGCCCTCGGCCACTCCCATCTCTCCACACCCGACCGCCTCGCCAAACTCACCCTCCTCCCCGGCCAATCCACCCCCATCGCACCCACCCCCGCCGCCCTCGCCTCCTGGCTCCACCAAAACTCCTGAAACACCTGCCACCGCCCCAAATTTTTACCAGGTTATTTTTTATCGTTGAAATACACCTGCTCACCGGCCTCAACACCCGCCAGCCCTACAACGCACAATAGCGCTACCACCAACACGAGTAACCGCCACCATGGACCGGGCGGAAGCCTCTCCGTCCTGGGCAAAACGAATGGCAGCCACCACCTCATTTTGCACCCCGGCCGAAAAGCACGGCAGGTATTGTTTTCAGGATGAGCCGAATGTCGAGCCAGAGCGACCAATTGTCGATATATCGAAGGTCCATCTCCACCCACTCCTCGAAACTTGTAATCTCGTTCCGCCCGCCGGCCTGCCAATAACAGGTGATTCCCGGTTTCACGCTGAGCCTCCTTCTATGTGAGACGTCGGCGAAAGCCTCGACCTCATAGAGGGGCAGCGGGCGCGGCCCCACCAGACTCATATCCCCCATGAGCACATTCCACAATTGTGGCAGCTCGTCGATGCTCAGGCGGCGTAGGAATGACCCGAAAGGAAGCACCCGCGGATCCTTTTCCAACTTGAAAACCGGACCGCTCATCTGATTGCCATGCTCCTTCTTGACGCGGTCCAGCAGCGAGTCAGCCTCGGGCACCATCGTGCGGAATTTCAGCATCGTAAACGGTCTCCCGTGCCTGCCCGCCCGCTCCTGACGGAAAAACACGGGGCCCCGGGGACTCGTAATCCGCAGACCCACCGCCGCAAATACCCAGAGCGGCCACGTGAGCAGGAGGGCCACAAATGCACCGATCCGGTCCATCAACTCCTTCGCCAACAATGCCCAGGAAAGCTCCGGCGTGGTGCGGAATACTAGCATCGGCTGCCCGCCAATTGAGTCGAAACTGGGCCGGGCGATGCTCGTTTGGAGGAAATTGGCGTGCACCCATGCCTCCACCCCCTCGATTTCGCAAACTCTCACCGCTTCCTGCACACGACCGAAAGCAGTGCGACTTACGCTGAATACCACCCGGCTCACGCTGTGTTCATGCAGCATCTCCACCAACTCTTCGAGCGGGCGGGAGGTCAGGTCAAATGTGCCGACGACCTCCCATTCGGAGCGGACATCTTCTGGCAGCAAGGCCTTGAGGTCCTCAAGCTCGCTCTCTTGCCCCACCAGCAGCACTGACTCCAGCTTCGAACCCTCTCTGGCCCGCCGCCTGTATCTCGCCTTAGTCGCCGCCTCGCGAAGGAGAATAAGCCCAAGCCCGATCGGGGCGGCCGAGACCAGAACGATCCGGCTCCAAGAAGGCAACTGAAGAAGGATCATCACCACCGCCACAAGCGCCGACATCACCAACATAGCCTGGAACATTTGCCATAACGAGTCCCTCCGGGACTTGCGCAGGGGGTTGTCATAGAAGCCGAAATTCTCCAACACGATCGGAGTCAATGGCACGACGATAAAGAGCAGCCAGCCCATTTCACCCAGCCCACCGGGGAGCTGCGGCAGGTCGAGCCACTCCATGTGTGCCAAAAATCCACGGAATATGGTCGCCAACCAGAACGCCAACAGAATCAACACGCTGTCGACCAGTTGGAGCACCTGAACTCTCAATTCATGCTTGCGGCTATTCATGCTTGACGGAACAAGGCGGCAACAATGCCACAAAATCTGGCATTGTCACAGACTTTCCATAGTCATTTTCAGGTATCTTCGCTCCCAGTGCACCGCACAAAGCAGCTACCTCCTACTCCCGCCACTCGTTGGTCCTCTTGAACAACTCGATCGCATCCTCCACCCGTTTTCTTCCCTCGTAATACCGGGCGTAATCACGCGGCACCCATGTCAATGTCGTTGAGGCGACGTACGCCTCCAGTGCGTCCTGCAGATGTCTCGATGCATCCCCCATTCGCCCCTCTCCCCATGCCCGGAGAGCGCGCTCATACCTTACCTCACCCCACTTCATCCAAATACGGTAGAAAAACTCCCGTTTCTCCCCCCACTCCGACGCAAACCGGAAGTCCTCGTCCGAACCCGCATCATCGTGGAGCTGGTGCCGCACCCTGGCACGCAACAATCGCGTGCTCACACCGTAGGGAAATGCCTCCACAGCCGCATCCAAAATCCCCTCCGCCTCGCGCAGCAGCTTCTCCCGCTCATCGGGATCCAAACCGGATGCCCCGGCCTGTTCGATCAGAACCTCGGCAAGATGCTCGAGCATCGGATGGCGGGGCAGACGCCGGGCCTCGCTCCGCACAGACTGCAGGTAATCGGCGAACTCAGCCCTTCCTGACACCACCTCCGCACGCTGCCAGTATAGGTGCACCGCCGCCCTGCCATAATTCAGTCCCGTGGCAAGCAAAAAAATCGCGGAGCCAAAAACGACAACTAGCATCGGCAGGGTCGGAAAAACAGCCCCGAACCCTCGCCCATCTTCACCGCCACGCACCATTCCCCCCCGGCCTGCCACAGAAAGCCCCCCTAACATCACACCAAGGAGAAGGGCAATGGGAGCGAAATGCACGCTGAAGCTGAAAACCGCATCGCCAAGCAAAGCCACCCCCGCACCCAGAACTCCAAGAGCCCAGGCAACCTCGGCCCTTCCCCGTCGAGTGGAATCCCGGCGCGAAAGCCGGGCCGCCACCAAAAAACTGCGCACCACCGCCAATACCGCGACGCCCGCAATCAAAACAAGCCCCACCAAACCATACTCGGCAGCGCTCTGGATA
>SLCJ01000007.1 GCA_007125835.1 Verrucomicrobiales bacterium
GCGGAGCGTAGGTCGGCGATGCCGAATTGACCGGTGGCGCGCCTGCATGAGGACTCCTCCGGGGGAGTCTCGATCTCGACGCGACGTCCGCGCACGGTGAGGTGCAGGTCGTCGGCGCCCTCGCCGGTATAGCCTCCGGGTTCGGTGTGGGAACCCGCCGAGAAGTGGGTGGCACCAAGTGAGACAACGGTGTCGCGCAGTGCGGGCGATTCGCGGGTGGAGACGACAATGCCGACCTGGGGAAAACAGATGCGGAAAGCCATGAGCATCTGCAGGTAGGAGCGGTCGTCGAGCTGGAAGGCGGGGTCCGGCTGGAAGGATTCCATGCCGGCGTGGGGCCTCATTCGGGGGAACGAGACGGTGAATTGCGCCTTCCAGCAGTGTTTCTGGAGCCATTCGAGGTGCGCGGCCAGGCTGAGGGCCTCGGCGCGCCAGTCGGAGAGCCCAAACAGCGCACCGATGCCAATGCGACGAAATCCACCGGCGTAGGCCCGCTCCGGACACTCCAGACGCCACGAGTAGTTTTTCTTCGGGCCTGAGGTGTGCAGGTGTTGGTAGGTTGTTTTGTTGTATGTTTCCTGATAGACGACCAGTCCCTCGGCTCCGGCTTCGACCAGTTCGCGGTATTGGTGGTCCTCCATGGGGCCGACTTCGATGCCGATGGTCGGGATGAATCCGCGGATTGCGGCGATGCATTCTTGGAGATACCCCTCGGAGACGAATTTCGGGTGTTCGCCAGCGACGAGCAGGAGGTTGCGGAAGCCCTGGTCGTAGAGGTGGCGTGCCTCGCGCAAAACCTGGTCCACCGTGAGGGTGAGGCGGAAGATCGGGTTGTCGCGTGAAAACCCGCAGTAGCGGCAGTTGTTCACGCATTCGTTCGAAAGATAGAGCGGGGCGAAGAGTCTTTGCGTGCGCCCGAAATGGCGCAGCGTGGCCTGCCGGGCCGGAGCGGCCATGGCGCGGAGTTTGGCGTCGTCCGCAGGGGCGAGCATTGCGGCGAAACGCGCGAGCAGGGGGGTCGGCGGCGGCGGGGTGTCGGGGTGGATTCGGGCGAAGCTCATTCTCTCGCGCTACGATAGCCGCACTGCCGCCGATGCCAAGGGCCTTTGGTGCGTGCGGATTGGCTTCGGCCCTCCGGCGGGCGTGCTCATGCCCGGGCTTCCCGTGCGGTGGCCAGCGATTCGAGTATGGCTTTCTGCACGTGGAGGCGGTTTTCGGCCTGGGTGAAAATCTCATTCGCGCGCGCCTCAAGGAGCGACGCGCTGATTTCCTTGTCGCGATAGGCGGGAAGGCAGTGCTGCACCAAGGCTCCCGGTTTGGCTTTGGCCAGCAGCGTTTCATTGACTTGGTAGGGAAGCAAGAGCGTTTCCCGGGTGGATGTGGCCTGATCCTCCTGGCCCATGCTGACCCAAACGTCTGTGTAAAGGAGGTCGGCTTCGCTGGCGGCGGCCTCTGGATCGTCGGTGACGCTGATGTTTCCACCCGCTGCGGCAAGCAGTTCGGGTGCGGGCTGGCAGGCCTCCGGGGCGGCGAGCACGAGCTGGAATCCGAGGCGTGCGGCGGCCCAGATCCAGGAGCGCGCCATGTTGTTGTCGGCATCGCCGAGGTAGGCGACCTTGCGGTCATTCCAGCCGCCGAGAAATTCGCGCATGGTCATCAAATCGGCGAGCACCTGGCAGGGATGTTCCTCGTCGGTGAGGGCGTTGATGGTCGGGATGTCTGCGTAATGAGCGAACTGATCGACCTCTTCCTGGGCATAGGTGCGAATGATCGCTCCATGGACCATGCGCCCCAGTACGCGGGCGGTGTCCGCAATGGGCTCGCCGCGGCCGAGCTGGAGATCGCGTGCAGAGAGGTACATGGGTGTGCCGCCAAGTTCGCGCACGCCCACCTCGAAACTCACGCGCGTGCGGGTCGAGGATTTGCTGAAAATCAGGGCCCAGCACTGGCCGGAGAGGGGTTTGGGCTCGCTGCCACGCGTGGCTTTCATCTCCAGACCGCGCGCCACAAGGGCGTCGATTTCGGCCGTGGTCATGTGTTGGATGCCGAGGCAATTTTTCATCGTGCACTTTCCACCGGGACCGCCCGCGCGCAAGCTGGAAGCACGGAAATTCACTAATCTCTTTTTAAACTTTCAATAGTTTCTGAAAATTTGCTTTCTTTTTCGGAAGACGGGCGTAGAGTAAGAAATGCTTGGTTCAGTGAATGCTGTGGAATTCTCATGATTTCCGGGATTTGCTGGTAACCTAGCCACAAAACACAAAAATCCACAGGAATGACCCCGGTGCTTTCTCCCTCATCCCAATCCGCGCTGTTTCCCTTTGCCCTTGTCGAGGAACGACTTGAGGCTGTCGACCGGGAGATCCGCGGACAGGCGGATATCTTCGAGCCGGAGGTGAAGGGGTATCTCGCCCATGTGTGTGGGGCCGGGGGCAAACGGATCCGGCCGGCATTGGTTCTGCTGGCCGGCGATGCGCTGGGCGGAGCCAAAGCCGAACATGAGCGCCTGGGCGTGATCCTTGAATTGGTGCACATGGCATCACTGGTGCACGACGACATCATCGATGGAGCGGAGACACGGCGTTCGACGCCCACCGCGAACAAAAAGTGGGGGAACGCGCTGAGCGTCCTTCTGGGCGACGCCTTGTTCGCGCACGCGATGACGGAAGCGACACAATTTGACGACATCGAGATTTGCCGGGTGATCGGGCGCGCCTCGCGGGACGTGTGTGTGGGCGAGATCATGCAGACCCAGCGGCGGTACGATTTCAATCTTTCAATTAAGGATTATTTTCGGATGATCGAGATGAAGACGGCGGTGCTGTTCGCAGTGGCTGGCTCGCTGGCGGCGCGCCTCTCCGGGGCCGACGCCGAAACCTGCGAGGCGCTTCACGACTACGGAATCAAGCTCGGCACCGCCTATCAAATTTACGACGACTGCATCGATCTCGTGGGCAAGGAGTCGGCGATCGGAAAAACGCTGGGAACCGACCTGAAAAAAGGCAAGCTCACTCTGCCGGTGCTCAATTTGATTCGCTCGGCAACCCCGGCCCAGCGGGCCAAGCTCAACCGCTTGTTTTTGGGCGGTGCCGACATCAATCAGGACGTGCTGGCGGGAATCGCCGACTACAGCGGCGCGCTGCAAGAAGCCGTGGCCACCGGACGTGAGCTGGCCGCCGGCGCGGCGAAACGCCTCGAAGTGCTACCCGAAGGAGACGCCCGCGACGCCCTGCTCGGTGTGGCCGCCTACCTCGATGGTCTGCTCGAAGGCTGCGTCAGGGGGTGACAGGGGGTGACAGGGGGTGACAGGGGGTGACAGGGGGTGACAGGGGGTGACAGGGTGGTTTTTTGGAGAGGAAATCGGGCGGGTGCTTGACTCGCGGGTGATCCATGCAGATCTGCCGTATCGGGGGCATGCAAGGTTCGTAGGACCGCTGGCCGCAGCGGTCATGCGAATAAGGAAGCCAATGGGAGCGCGGCGTGCGGAGTGGTGGTTCATCACCCCCGGTCCCCTGTCGCCAGACGACCTACAGAGGTCATTGGATAGAAGCAGAATCCAGATCTTGAGGTGCAAGTATACAAGTATATATAGGCAGGCAATGTTTAATCTTGGTTGTACTATTGGAAGCAATGGAAGAACCCACGCACGCGTCGTCGCCGGTTGCTGGCATTGGGAGCCGATCCCAAAACCGTGCACATGGCAACACGCAGCCGCAAGGGCTATTGGCGGATGAGCCAGAATGAAATTGTGCGATTTGCGCTGAACAACCGCTGGTTGAAGAAACAGGGAGTGCCTGACGTGAATGCCATCTGGATCACTGTTGCTCGCGCTTCGCGCGCCCCTTCGGGCTGCCCAGGGCAGGCTGTCTCGCTTCGCTCGGCTCACTACGGGCCAAAAGCCCGTGTCTGATTGGAACCGCCCTGTA